>DATEAK010000205.1:0-4972 GCA_035288405.1 bacterium
CCTGGGGGCGCTGGTGACGTACTCGGAAGTAGAAGCCTCGCCGCTGGTGCGGGAGCGGATTCCGATGCTGGCGGAGACCTACCATCACGTGGCCACGCTGAGGATCCGCAACATGGCCACGGTGGGAGGAGGGCTCGTGCATGGGGATCCCAATCAGGATCCTCCTCCTGCGCTCATTGCTCTGCGGGCGCGGTTCCGGCTGATGTCTCCAGCCGGGACCCGAGAGATCCCCGCGGAGGACTTTTTCCTGGACTACTATGAGACGGCCGTGAAGCCCGGAGAAATCCTGGCGGAAGTGAGAGTCCCCAGGCCCTCTCCACGAAGCGGTCAGGCCTACTTGAAGTTTCTGCCCCGCACGGCGGATGATTATGCCACGGTCGGAGTGGCGGCTTCGGTAACGCTTTCTGCGGACGGGACGAAGTGCGAGGAAGTGCGGATCGGGCTTGGATGTCTGGCGCCTACTCCACTGCGAGCCCGGGAGGCCGAGGAAGTGCTCCGGGGCCAGGAGCCCCGTCCGGAAGCGATCCGGGAAGCTGCCGAGCAAGCCAAGGAAATCACCGATCCTCTCAGTGATCACCGAGGATCGGCCGACTACAAGCGGGAGATGGCGGGAGTGTTCGTGTGCCGCGCTCTCGAACAAGCCCTGACCCGGGCCCGGGAGTCTTTCGGGAGGAGTACTTGATGCATTTCACCCACCGCTGCACGATCCCTGTCGAGCGCGCCTCCCTGTGGAATTTTCTGATGGATGTCCCCAAGGTGAGCCAGTGTGTTCCCGGAGTCCAACAGGCAAATGCCCTGGACGGGGACGCCTAGGGAAGACTCCTGCACATCAGAGTGGGGCACATTGTTCTCAAAATGTGTCTCGCCAGATGACGGGAGCTGGAACGCTTGGAAGTTGAGATGCATCGATTAGATTTTCAGATCGATCCGTGTTCCGGTCTGCTGGGAGGGTGAACCCTTACTGTCGGTTCCGTTTTGATTTCGAGTCGCCTCTCCGAGAGCCTGCCCTGAAGCTGGTTCCCGCGTTTCTCCCTTCCCGGGGAGAGCTATCCCGGTGGTGCTACTTATCGCGATTTCCTGGACGCCCGGGTGGGGAAAGGAAGATTTCCGTCCGTACAGCTCCCCTGCCTTGTCCTTTCGGGCCAAGTCTTGTTTTCCCGACCGCCGGACTTCTTCCTTCTCTTTCTCTTTAGGCGCAGAATTCCGTTTTTTCTGCACTATGCCTTTTACGGTCGCACGGAGCGTACTCAGGTTCAAGCCACTGTCCCGAATCGTATTCAGCTGATGAGTTGTCGCCGCGCTGACACCGGTAAGAAGAACTTGATCGGAGGTCGTGAGATTCGACGACTTACCCAGATTGCTCGTAGCGAGCCGGTTCAGGATATTGCTTACCGGCTTCACATTCATTCTTGTGCCCTCCCTATCGGGTGGGGCCCATCCGATAATCGTATCGGCCCCCGGGTATGATCACTTGAATTTTTTCTTAACTCTACCTGAAACAGAGAATCATCCCGCCAAGCACTTGTTGCCAAAGAAACCAAAGAGTTCTTTTCGGGACGCCACAAGGTCAGGTAAAGATGCTAGAATCACCCCGGCCTGTACTTAGATTTCCGTCTCTCCCGTTTCAGGAGGAAGCATGGCGCGATTCTTAAATAACGAAGACGTCAAAAGCGTCTTGACCATGGAAATTGTTCTGGAGGCGCTGGAAAAATACTGCACGGGTCGGCCATCCGGAAACCAGCGATGAATACTTAACCTACGTTACGCCTCGGATGACGGAGGGGATGGTCAAAAGAGATCATCGCTACGGGGAAGGGGTCGTGAAGTCCAGCGCTGAGGAGAAAATCGTTACCCTCAAAGACATCCTGGTAAACGGAAGGAAGGGACGCAACTCTCCGGAAGAGATCACGTATTCCGAAAGAGGCAACCTTCAGGGCGCATAGTTCCATGCGGTTGCCGACAGGGTTTATGAGTTGGCAAAAGCCAAAGGGATAGGAAGGGAAATCCCTACGGAGTGGTTTCTGCAGGATATCCGGGATTAGATACCCAGACATGGAATTGCCTTTTCGTCCGGATCGATCACTTGTGCTATAATTTACATTACTTCCAGTGGTCATCTGTCTGCACACCCGCTAAAAAGAACGGAGGAAACTCCATGCCGGAAGAATCCAAGAATCAGGAACCCAAATGGGATCGCTGGCAAAAGGATCGCACCTTTGTGCGCTCCGTAGTGGGCAAGTATGAAGAAGTCTACCGCCAGCTTCTTGCCCAGCCCCGAGTCTATAAAAGCAAGAAGGTCCCTTTTAAAGGCGGACCCGTTAAATTCGGCAAGAATATCATCAACCCTCAATCCGCAACCGTGACCCAGGCCATCGAGACCCACATCGATGTGCTGGGACCGGGATCCTACGGGCAGCGCCACGGCCACATGAACAGCGCGGTCTTCTACATCTTGTCCGGAAAGGGGTATGACGTTCACGACGGCACCCGATACGACTGGGAGGCCGGTGATGCCTGCATTGTGGAGAACGGCTGTGTCCACCAGCATTTTAATGCAGACCCCTCCCGGGAAGCCCGCATCCTGGTTTTTAAGGCCAAGCCGACTTTTCTTTTCTTCCACCTCATGTTTCAGAAAAACGTCGTTTACCCCCCAGCCGACCCCATGCCGGGTTTTGAAGATTTCAAGCCTGAAGAATAAATACCAAGGAGATCATCATGCCTTACGAGGAAGCCAAAAAGTTCAAGAACGAGGGGGATCTCCGCAGTTACTACGAGGAAGCGCTTCAGGAATCCCGCCAATTCCGTGAGGACTATAAGAAACGCAAGGGAGTGATTCAGTCATCTGAAATGCCCCTGGAGAAGTGCAGGCAGGGAATCCTGAGGCACGTTGTGAATGAGAAGATGAACACCCGGGAGTGCTGTCTGGACATCTACCAGCAGATTCTTTCCCCGGCGGGGCGGTCGGGAAAGCACCGCCACATGTCCGAAGAGGTCTTCTTCGTCCTGGAAGGCAGGGGGTACGACCTCCATTGGGACGTAAGTTTCGACTGCAAAGAGGAATACGTCTGGGATTGGGAAAAGGATCCCAAGAGATTCGAATGGGAAGAGGGAGACTTTGTCTACATCCCTCCCTTCAGCATCCATCAGCACTTCAACGGAGATCCTCAAAAACCAGCCCGGATTATTTCGGCCACTAGCCGGATCGTGAAGAAGATTGGTTTTGACTGGTTGGACCAGATCGAAGACGCCCCGGAGGGGGAACGCTAGGGCTTCAGGGACGCTACCCACATGAAACGGGAGGTATGTTATGAAACTTTTCCGGTTTCCAGGAACTGTTTTCGCGCTGTGGATTGCCGCCGCTCTTCTGGGGAGCGCCCTGCCGGCAGCGGGCTCCCAGAGCGATGTGGATTTCTTCAAAGGAAAGGTGCTCACCTATATCGTGGCCACCAAGCCGGGCGGGGGTTACGACACGTATGCCCGTCTCATCGGCAAGCATCTCGAAAAGCACCTCGGTGTCACCGTGGTGATCAAGAACGTGCCGGGAGCAGGTCATATCATCGGGGCCAATCAACTCTATGCCGCAAAGCCCGACGGGCTTACCATCGGGACTTTCAATACCGGCCTCATCATCGCCCAGATCGTGAACCAGCCGGGAATCAAGTTTGACTTAAGGAAGTTTACCTATGTAGGCAAAGCAGCCTCGGACGCCCGGGTCATTTACGTCGGCGCAAAAGCCCCCCACAAAAACTTTCAAGACGCGCTCAAGGCAAAACAGCTCATCCTGGGATCCTCCGGAGTCGGTGCCTCCGATTACAACGAGGCGCTGATGCTTGGAGAGGCTTTTGGGCTCCCGGTCAAAGTCATCACCGGGTACGCGGGCAAGGAAGCCGAGCTGGCCATCCTCCGCGGGGAGATCGATGGGCAAGTGCAATCCTACAGCAGCATCGAAAGCTACATTAAGACGGGACAAGGGAGAGTCTTGCTCCAGATCGCGGACAAGAAGCACCCGGAACTAGCCAACGTGCCCCTGGCTTCCGACATCGTGCCCGCCAAGGGCAAGAAACTGGTTGACCTGATCGTCGCCACGTCCTCTTCCCTGCAGCGTCTCACGGTTGCCCCTCCGGGAGTCCCGGCGGGACGCTTGCAAGCCCTGATCGCTGCCTACAAGGCGACACTGTCCGATCCCCAACTTCTCGCGGAGACCGACAAGGCCCAGCTTCCAATCGAGCCTCTCTATGGAGAAGAAGTCGGCCAATTGATAAACCACGCCCTGGATCAACCGGCGGACAACCTGGCGCTGTTGAAACGGATCATCAAGATGGAGGGAATGTGACTTCCGGAATCCTTCGACCCGTACGGATTGGGGGACGGAGATCAAACGACGAGGGAAATGACTTTGGATGGAACCTTTGGCCACTGAGGAGGAAAACATGAGGCGGTCAGGGTTTGGGAAGATTTTTGCTGCCGGTGCCTTCTTGGCAAGCCTGGTGGTAACGATTCTCGGAAGCGGAATTGCAAGAGCCGCCAGCGAGGTTGATTTCTTCAAGGGGAAGACCATCACCTACATCGTGGCGACCAAGCCGGGAGGCGGGTATGATACCAACGCCCGCCTGATCAGCAAACATATGGAGAAATACCTGGGGGCCACCATCGTCATAAAAAATGTCCCTGGGGCAGGCCATATCATCGGTGCCAACCAGATCTATGCCGCCAAGCCCGACGGGCTCACGTTCGGCACCTTCAATACCGGGCTCATTTATGCCCAGCTGGTGAACCAGCCCGGAATCAAGTTCGACCTGCGTAAATTTACTTGGATCGGGAAAGCCTCCTCCGAGGCCCGGGTCCTGGTTGTATCGGCCAAATCTCCTTACAGGACCTTCGACGATCTTAAGAAAACCAAGGAAGTCAAGCTTGGCAGCTCAGGAGTGGGCAGCGCAGCTTACAACGAGACCCTCATGATCTGCCAAGCTTG
>DATEAK010000206.1:0-7571 GCA_035288405.1 bacterium
AAAAGGTGAAGGAGTACATGGTCTTCATGCTGTTCCTGGAGACCGGAATGCTGGGGGTGTTTGTCGCCACCGATCTCTTCCTGTTTTACGTGTTCTGGGAACTCATGCTGGTCCCCATGTATTTCCTCATCGGGATTTGGGGCGGGGCCAGGAGAATTTACGCTGCGGTGAAGTTCTTCCTGTACACGATGGTGGGCAGCCTTCTCATGCTGGTGGCCATCCTGGTTCTCTATTTCCTCAACTACGAGGTCACCGGCAGGTACACCTTTGATTTGTGGGAACTCTATCAGCTGAATCTTCCCCTGAACCTGCAGATGTGGCTTTTCCTCGCCTTTGCCCTGAGTTTTGCCATCAAGGTGCCCATGTTTCCCCTGCATACGTGGTTGCCTGATGCTCACGTAGAGGCGCCCACGGCGGGCAGTGTGATCCTGGCCGGAGTCCTTCTCAAGATGGGGACCTACGGGTTTCTGCGCTTCGCTCTTCCCCTGTTCCCTGCCGCTACGATGGAGTTTGTCCCCTGGATCTCCTGGCTGGCCCTGATCGGGATCATTTACGGAGCGCTGATGGCCTTCGTGCAAAAAGACATCAAATCTCTGGTGGCCTATTCCAGCGTCAGTCACCTGGGATTCGTGATGCTGGGAATTCTTGCCCTGAACGCCGAGGGGATTCAGGGAGGGATTCTCCAGATGGTGAACCACGGACTGTCGACGGGTGCCCTGTTCCTCATGGTGGGAATCCTCTACGAGCGCCGGCATACCCGCCTGATCGAGGACTTCGGCGGTCTCTCCTCCCGGATTCCCGTGTTTGCCACCTTCTTCATGATCGTCACTCTTTCCTCCATCGGTCTGCCCGGTCTGAACGGATTCGTCGGAGAATTCCTCATTCTGGTGGGTACCTTCCGATCGAACCCGCTCTACGGGATCATCGGTGCCATCGGGGTGATACTGGCCGCGGTCTACATGCTGTGGATGTTTCAGAAGGTCATGTTCGGGAAGGTCACGAAGCCGGAGAACCAGAACCTGGCGGATATGACGGCTCGAGAAGTGATTACGTTGGTCCCATTGGTCGCATTTATTTTCTTTATTGGCGTGTTCCCGAACGTCTTCTTGAGCAAAATGGAAACCACGGTCTCTCATTTGATCATCCACATCCAGAGAGGGCAGGAATTGCGATCTCGCGGTTCCGTGGGGCCTGAAGGATCCGCTCCGCTCCTTTTTGACCTGCAGGATCGGACTCGGGTAAATGGCGCAGGACCCGGGGAGGATCATCCATGAACTTCGTCCTTCCGGAAATTGATCTTGCAGCCATCGCTCCTCAGCTCTGGCTCACGGCCACCGCCATCCTGGTCTTGATGGTTCAAGTCTTCTTTCCTCGGGTCGGCAGCCGGTTTTTGGGACTTCTCGGCATACTCGGCGCCCTCGCTTCTCTGGTGGCCACACTGGGCCTCTGGGGACAGCAGGCCGTCCTGTTCTCCGGAATGATCGTCCTGGACGCCTTCAGCCTCTTCTTCAACGTGGTCTTCCTGTTGGGCGCCATCCTTACGATACTGATCTCGATCGAGTATCTGGAGCGGGAGCAAATCGCACAGGGGGAATATTTCGCTCTCGTCCTTTTCGCTACCGTGGGGATGATGATCATGGCTTCCGGAGATGACCTGATTGCCATCTTCGTAGGTCTGGAAATTCTCTCCCTTTCCCTCTACGTGCTGGCGGGATTCATGCGCCAGGTCCTGCGCTCCAATGAATCGTCTATGAAATATTTCTTGCTGGGCGCCTTCGCCACCGGGTTCTTCCTTTACGGAATCGCCCTTTTGTACGGGACCACCGGCAGCACAAACTTGAACCGGATCTTCTCGATGGTGGCCCAGCGAGGGGGCTTGGACGACATTCTGGTCCTGGGCGGGATGGGGCTTTTGCTGGTCGGATTCGGCTTCAAGGTGGCCTCGGTCCCCTTCCATATGTGGGCCCCGGATGTGTACGAGGGAGCTCCGACTCCGATCACGGCATTCATGTCCACCGCCGCCAAGGCCGGCGCATTTGCGCCCTTCGTGCGTATCTTTCTCCATTCTTTAGCCGGGCTCTCCGCTTCCTGGTCGCCGCTTCTGGCCGGCATGGCGGTCTTGTCGATGATCGTGGGAACTCTGCTGGCCCTGGTCCAACGCCAGAATATCAAGAGGCTGCTGGCTTATTCCAGCATCGTGCACGTCGGCTATCTCTTGCTGGGACTGCTCTCGGGCGGCGCCGAAGGAGGCGCCAGCATCCTCTTTTACTTGCTGGCCTATACCTTCATGCAAGTGGGAGCTTTCGCCGTGGTGATCTACCTGGGGAACCGGGGCGAAGAAGATTTGTCGCTGGCCCACTTCTCGGGAGTGGCCGTTCGCCATCCGGTGGCAGCGCTGGCGTTCTCGGTTTTCTTACTGTCTCTGGCGGGGATTCCTCCCACGGCGGGCTTCGTGGGCAAGTTCTATATTTTCAGCGCCGCAGTTCGGACAGGGCATGTCGGCCTGGCGATCGTGGGTGTTCTTACCAGTGTGGTCTCGCTTTATTACTATCTGGGTGTCATCGTCTACATGTACATGCGTGATCCCATCGAACTTCCCGCCCGCCGCCCTTCGGTGGCCCTGGTCCTGGCGTTGGCCTTGGCTGCGGTCGGTACCGTGGAGATGGGGCTTTTCCCCGGCAATTTCTTGGATCTGGCCCAGCAATCGGTGGCTCGTCTGTTAGGTTCCTGATCAGGGTCGGAGGAGAAAATCCGTCACCTCGGACCTTCATCCGGAAGGAAGCAGCGCGCGAATGAGGTTTGCGCATAGGTTACCTGCGAGACAACGCAGGCCGCGAGAAAGCCCGTGAAGTGAAAGCGAAGAATGCGGCGACGATTCGTGCAGTGAAGTTATAAACTGTGGCGGCGGCAAAGGGGAAAAAGGGTTGCACCTCAGAACCTCCTGTGCTAGGGTTTGCAGTCGATTTGGGAGGGGAAGGGGAAAGTAGATCGTGGAAGTATTTTTCAGCGGCTATTCCGCTCTCAGTCCCTACATTCCGGTATTCCTTTTCATTCTAGTCGCCGTCGCCTTTGGCATCGTGACTCTACTCGTTGCCAAGCTCGTGCGACCCAACCGGCCCTACCCGGAGAAGCTTTCCCCTTACGAGTGCGGCGTCCCGCCGCTCATGGAAGCGCGCGAGCGTTTTTTCATCCGGTTTTACATCATTGCCATTCTTTTCGTCCTGTTTGACGTGGAGGCGGCGTTCCTCTACCCTTGGGCCGTACTCTACGGGAAGATCGGGCTCTACGGTTTTATTGAGATGATGATCTTCATCGCCATCTTACTGGTGGGGTATGTTTATGCCTGGCGCAAGGGCGCGCTGGATTGGGTGAAGGAAGGCTAAAGGACCGTGGATGAGAAGGAGCGGGAGGAAAAAATCAAGGCCGCCCAGGACGCGGCGGCCAAGCGCGCTGCAGTTCCCAAACCTTCTCCGGAGGCAGCCCCCACCCTCGATGTCGAAGCAATCCCCGTTGTGCGCCGCTTGCGGGAAGCTTTCCCCGATGCGATCCGTGAGGTAACGGTCCCCGGAAAAATCCCGGACGAACTCACCTTGCTCATCTCTGCGGAAAAGGCCCTGTCTGTTTGCCGGTTTCTGAAAGAGGAACCCGAGTTTTCCTTCAATTACCTGGCCGATCTGACCGGAGTCCATTACCCGGGTCGGGAAGAGTGTCTGGAAGTCGTCTATCATCTCTTTTCCATCAAGACTCGACAACGTTTGCGGCTCAAGGTGCGGGTGCGGGAAGAGGAAGCCGTGGAGTCCGTGAGCTCCGTATGGCGTACGGCCAACTGGCATGAGCGCGAGGCCTATGATCTGGTGGGGATCCGGTTCCGTAATCATCCCGACTTAAGGCGCATCCTGCTTCCGGAGGAGTGGGAAGGGCACCCCCTGCGCAGGGAATACCCGGTGGAGGGGAGAGGGGAAGGGTTGCGATACGTAGCCCACGTCCTGCGGGATCCCGAAAAGGCTTTCCGGGAATTTGAGGAGCGCCAGGCAAGCCAGAAGTCCCCGGAAGTTTCCCAGGAGGGGGGGGAGTAGGACGTGCTGGAAACCAAAGAACTCATCCTCAACATGGGACCCCAGCACCCGAGTACCCACGGGGTATTGCGTTTGGTCTTGAAGCTTGAGGGAGAAACCATCGTCGGGACCGACGTGGTCATCGGCTATCTGCACCGCGGCTCGGAGAAGATCGCCGAAAATATTCCTTACTTCGAGTTTGTCCCCTATACGGACCGGCTGGACTATACGGCGGCCCTGTCCAGCAACTTGGGTTACGTGATGGCCGTGGAAAAACTCTCCAATATCCGGCCGCCCGAGCGGGCGGAATACATCCGGGTGATCCTCACCGAGTTTCAACGCATTGCGGCTCACCTGGTCTGGCTCGGTACTCACGCCATGGACCTGGGGGCCATGACGGTCTTCCTTTATTGCTTCCGGGAGCGGGAGACGATCCTCGACTTCTTCGAGATGATCACGGGCGCTCGCCTGACCATTAATTTTTTCCGCATCGGCGGCGTGCCGGCCGATCTGCCGCCCCAGTTCTTCGCGCGCGCCTGGGAATTCTTGGAAACCTTTCCCGATCGCATCAAGGAGTATGAGGCACTGCTTACCCGCAATAAGATCTGGCTGAAGCGTACCAAGGGCGTTGCGGTCATCTCCGCGGAAGACGCCATTGACCTGGGATTGACGGGGCCGAGCTTGCGGGGCAGCGGAGTTTCCTTTGACATCAGGCGGGCCGAACCTTATTCCGTATACGACCGTCTCCAGTTCGATATTCCTATCGGGGAGAAGGGAGACGTTTTTGACCGTTACATGGTTCGGGTCGAAGAGATGCGCCAAAGCATCCGGATCATCCGGCAGGGTCTTGAGCAGATTCCCGAAGGGGATCTCATAAGCCGTGTGCCCCGCAAGCTCAAGCCTCCGGCGGGAGCAGAGGTTTATGTCCGGATTGAGGCTCCCAAAGGAGAACTGGGCTTCTACATCGTAAGCGACGGCGGCGAGAAACCCTACCGTCTCAAGATCCGGGGTCCTTCTTTCGTCAACTTGCAGTCCCTGCCCCTCATGGTCCAAGGGGGGCTGGTGGCCGACGTGGTGGCCGCCATCGGCAGCATCGACGTCGTCCTGGGTGAGGTGGACCGTTGAAAAGCGATCAGCGGTCAGCTTTCTTAAGAGGTTGAATCGTGCCGACCGTTCTACTTGAGATCATCGTCGTTCTTGTGAAGATCGCCGTGGTTTTCGGGGCCGTCGCTCTGGTGGTGGCCTACCTGACCTATCTGGAGCGTAAGGTGATCGGTCACATGCAGCACCGCATGGGACCCATGCGCGTGGGCTGGCACGGTCTCTTGCAACCTATTGCGGACGGTCTCAAGCTTTTTACCAAGGAAGACATTATTCCCAGCCAGGCGGATCGCTGGGTGTTTTTTCTCGCTCCCGTCGTTTCCCTGGTGCCGGCCTTTATTGCGTACGCGGTGATTCCATTTGACCGGAACTTTTACATCACTCATCTGAACATCGGCGTGCTCTACATTCTGGCCGTTTCTTCCCTGGGGGTCTACGGGATCGTGATGGCCGGCTGGGCTTCTAACAGCAAGTACGCGATCCTGGGGAGCTTCCGTTCAGCCGCTCAGATGTTCAGCTATGAAATCTTCCTGGGTTTCTCTCTCATCGGCCCACTGATGATTGCCGGTTCCCTGGATCTCGTCAAGATCGTCGACGCCCAATCGAAGGTCTGGTTCATCGTCTACCAGCCGGTGGCCTTTCTTCTGTTCCTCGTTGCCGCCACTGCGGAGACAAACCGGGTCCCCTTTGATCTCCCCGAAGCGGAGACTGAGTTGGTGGCGGGCTTTCACACGGAGTACAGCGGCATGAAGTTTGCCTTCTTCTTCATGGCCGAGTACGCGAATATGGTGATCGTAGGGGCCATGGCCAGCGTCCTTTTCCTGGGAGGCTGGAGCGGCCCTGTTCTTCCCGGGGTGATTTGGTTTTTCCTCAAGGTCATGGCGTTCATCTTTTTGTTTATCTGGTTGCGGGCCACGTTGCCGCGCCTGCGCTACGACCAACTCATGTACATGGGTTGGAAGGTCATGTTCCCGATCGCGATCCTGAACATCGTAGGGACGGGCTTGGTGATCTACCTGCTCTAGGAGACAGTGGATATGGAGCCGTTCTTCTTTTTCCTGTTTGCGGCCGGAGCTGTGATCTCGGCTCTCCTGGTGATCAGCCGCCGCAACATCATGCACTGCGCTTTGTTTTTGGTTCTGACATTTTTCTTCGTGGCTGCGATCTTTGTCTTGCTCAATGCCGAGTTCCTGGCCGCGGTCCAGGTTCTGGTGTACGCGGGCGCCATCATGGTGCTGTTCACCTTTGTGATCTTCCTGGTTCATATTCCCCGCACCGAGAAGATCCGCCGGACGTTTGGGCAGAAAAACCTGGCGCTGGCGCTTGGCGTGTTCCTGGGCCTGGAGGTGGCCTACATTGTGTACGGGGCGATCTCTGCCCCCGCATCTCCCGCTGCCGCACCGGTAGTGCAAGGGGGAAACACGGAGAGCTTCGGAGTGGCCCTGTTTACCCGGTTTCTTTTCCCTTTTGAAATTGTCTCTGTTCTTCTTCTGGCGGCCATGATCGGGGCGATTGTGCTGGCCAAAAAGGAGATCGACCGATGAGCGGCGCGGTGCCTCTCTCCTATTACCTGATCTTAGGAGCCCTGCTGTTCATCATTGGAGCCGTCGGGGTCCTGACCCGGCGTAACGCTCTGGTGATCCTTATGTCCATCGAGCTTATGTTGAACGCGGTCAACATCACCCTGGTGGCCTTCTCCCGCTTTCAGGGCAACTTCACCGGGCAGATCTTTTCCTTATTCATTATCGCCGTGGCGGCGGCCGAGGCGGCTGTGGGGCTGGCCATCATCATCGTCTTGTTCAACAACCGGGAAACCCTCAATGTCGATGAGATTAACCTGATGAAGTGGTAGAGGCCAAGGGAGCGCTCATGTCCCCGTTCATTGTTACGCTGATTCCGCTGCTGCCCGCATTGGCTGTGCTGTTGAACGGCCTGTTGGGGTTCCGTGTCTTCAAGGAGAAGGCCCACTGGCTCGGGGTAGGGTCCGCGGTTCTCTCCTTCCTGCTGGCCCTGCAGGTGATCTGGCAGGTGGCCTTCGAGGGAGTCCGGGCGGAGATAATTCTCTACGAATGGGTCGTCGCCGGCAATCTTCACGTCAACATCGGATTCCTCATCGATCCCCTGACCGCCGTCATGCTGTTCGTGGTCACGGGGGTCGGCCTCCTGGTGCACATTTACTCGGCCGGCTACATGCACGGAGACCCGGGTTATCCCCGATTTTTCACCTACATGAATCTGTTCATGGTCTCCATGCTCCTGCTGATCATGGCAAACAACTACCTGCTGCTCTTTGTGGGATGGGAAGGAGTCGGGCTGTGCTCCTATCTCCTGATCGGATTCTGGTACGAGAAAAAGTCGGCCTCCGATGCCGGTAAAAAGGCGTTCATCGTGAACCGGATCGGGGACGCGGGTTTT
>DATEAK010000207.1:0-2683 GCA_035288405.1 bacterium
CAGGTCGGCGAACCCCCAAAGACAGGAGCTACAAAAGATTCTGAGGGGGATTTGGCTTCTCCGTTGACCTCGGACAACAAGGATTCGGAGCCTGCTCAATCGACCGACCTTCCCATTATCCAAAACCGTGAGGTAGACCGCTTCATTGGGCAGTTTCTTCAGACCCGCAAGAACTTTTCCAGGGTGCTGGAGCGTTCCGGTCGTTATTTCAGTGCCATGCGCACGATTCTTGCGGAGCAAAATCTTCCGGAAGACTTGGTATACGTGGCGGTCATCGAGAGCGGTCTCTACTCGGATGCAACTTCCTCGTCCGGAGCCAAAGGGTTCTGGCAGTTTCTTGGCGGAACGGCAAAGCGCTACGGCCTAGTGATGAATCGCTGGTTGGACGAGCGCCGTGATCCCATTAAGTCTACCTATGCTGCCGCCCGCTACCTTACAGACCTGTACGGCACGTTTCAATCGTGGCTTCTGGCTCCGGCCGGCTACAACGCCGGGGAAAACGCCATCCAGCGGGCTATGGAGAGAGGAGCCACCAAAGATTTCTGGGAGCTTGCCCGCAAAGGTATGTTACGTGAGGAAACCCGGAACTTTGTCCCGAAGCTGATGGCGGCAGTGTTAATCGGCAAAAACCCCCAGAAGTACGGCTTCGGTAATGTCAATTACATGGCTCCCATGGAATACGTCGAAATTCCTGTGGACGGCGAGATTGATCTGCGGACTGTGGCAAAGCTGGCACGGGTCTCCTATGCGGAAATCAAGGACCTAAACCCGAGTCTTCTGAGTCCCTACACTCCCCCGTCCTACCCCGGAGGATACCGCTTGCGGGTACCGCCGGCGCAGGAAGAAAACATCTCGCGGGCTCTCAAGGTGCTCATGAAAAACGCGAAGCCAAACCCCCGAATCCACCGGGTGGCAGGAGGAGACACTCCTGTGACCATTGCCGCCCGCTATGGAATCGAAGTCTCCTCTCTTCTTAAAGCAAACCGGATTCCCGATTCCCGTCGTTTGAAAGTGGGCTCTTCCCTGGTTATTCCGGCTAATTAGTTTCCTAAGATCGCGAGTTTCCACTCTAAAAACATGAAGAGGTTTGTAGGCGCAGTAGACGATTTCCTGCGTGTCCGGAGGCTGTCAGTCTCCCAGTAAAGATCCGCCTGTCATTTCCGGGGACAATGGGAGGCCCGCGAGATCGAGGATGGTGGGAGCCACATCGGCAAGAACTCCTTCCGTCTGGATCGGTCGGCCGCGCACAGAATCGCCGACGATGATACAGGGGACCTTGTTGGACGTGTGTGCCGTGTAGGGTCCTCCGGTATCGGGATCAATCATGCACTCGGCATTGCCGTGATCGGCGGTGATGATGGCGTTTCCGGCAATCCGGGAGACCGCTGCGATAACCCTGCCGAGCTGTCTGTCCACGGTCTCGCAGGCCTTGATTGCGGCCGGGATAACCCCAGTGTGGCCTACCATATCCAGATTTGCATAATTGAGGATGATCAGGTCGAAACGACGGGAGTCGATCTGAGAGAGAACGGCGTCGGTCAAAGGAATCGCGCTCATCTCCGGCTTGTGGTCATAAGTGGGCACATCTCTTGGAGATGGAATGAGGATCCTTTCCTCGTTCTCGAAAGGTTTTTCACGTCCGCCGCTGAAAAAATAGGTGACGTGAGCGTACTTTTCCGTTTCGGCGATACGCAGCTGTCGATAACCGAGACGCGAGTAGTGCTCGCCCAGAGTTTGAGACAGGTTCTGGGGAGGATATACCACCGGGTAGGGAAAGGTGGCATCATATTCGGTCATGGTGACAAAGCCGAGTAGAGCCGGTGGGTCTTTCCGCTCAAATTCCGCAAAGTGTGGATCGGCCAGTGCCTGGGTGAGTTGGCGCGCTCGGTCCGCGCGGAAATTCGCAAAGATCACCGCATCTCCGTTCCGGATGGAACCGAAGGGGGTCCCATCTTCCTTGACAATGACCGTAGGGGTCACAAACTCGTCGGTTTCCCCGAGTTCGTAGGCCTTTTCCACCGCCTGGTGAGAAGTGCGAGCCTGACGTCCTTGTCCGGCTACGATGGCCTGGTAAGCCTTCTCTGTCCTGGGCCAGCGACGGTCCCGGTCCATCGCGTAATAGCGTCCGGAAACAGTGGCAATATCTCCAATTTCTCTTTCCCGCAGAAAGTTTTCCAGCGTCTTTAAGTATCCCTGAGCGCTCGTCGGCGGGGTGTCCCGACCGTCAAGGAATGTGTGGTAGTGCACTTGCTTGACACCTGCCTGTGCGGCCAGTGTGACCAGAGCCGTGATATGTTCGAGATGGCTGTGGACTCCGCCGTCGGAGACAAGCCCCAGGACATGCAGCGCCCCTGTGTTGTTCCGAAGCTGCTCGCAGAATCCTAACAGGACAGGATTATGGAAAAAGTCCCCGGTGCGGATCGAGCGGCTGATGCGGGTCAGCTCCTGGTAAACGATGCGGCCGGCGCCGAGATTCAGATGTCCCACTTCTGAATTTCCCATCTGGCCGTCGGGCAGGCCGACGGATTCTCCGGAAGTCCGAAGAAGTGTGTGAGGGAAGCGGGCGAACAGTCCGTCCAGATTCGGCGTCTTGGCCAGAGAAATGGCGTTTCCGGGGCCAGGGGCGGCGTCCCCCCAACCGTCGAGGATGATAAGGGCTACTGGAGCACTTACGTTCATATCG
>DATEAK010000208.1:0-3892 GCA_035288405.1 bacterium
TGAAGAAAGAAAAGGCCCGGCTCTCTCACCGGGCGCTTTTCTCATCTCTTCATCTTCTTCTTCGCTGAGCCGGCGTTACGTCGAGCACGCCACGCCGCAGAATTCCTCATAGTTCACCAGCTCCGTGATCTTCGGCTCATTTCCGCACAGAGCACAATTTTCGTCCCTCTTCACTTTGAGCTCTCGGAACTCCATAGCCAGAGCGTCGTAGGCGATGAGTCTGCCGAACAGAGGCTGTCCGATTCCGACGATCAGCTTGATCACTTCCGTGGCCTGAATCAAACCAACGATGCCGGGCAAGACCCCCAGCACACCGGCCTCGCTTCAGCTGGGGACCAGACCCGGAGGAGGCGGCACCGGGAACAGGCAGCGGTAGCAGGGGCCACGATCCCGCTGAAAAACACTCACCTGTCCGTCAAACTGGAAGATGCTTCCGAAGACGCTGGGCTTGCCCGCCATGTAAGCCGCATCGTTGACCATGTATTTGGTTACGAAGTTATCGCTGCCATCCACAACCACGTCGTACTCCCGGACAAGTTCCAGGATGTTCTCAGCCGTCAGGCGGGAGTTATAGGGAATCACTTTCACATCAGGGTTCAGAGCAGCGATCATCTCCTTGGCCGACTCGGCTTTGGGCTTTCCCACATTGGCTGTGGAATGGATGATCTGTCTCTGCAAATTGCTCACATCCACTACATCAGAGTCGATAATCCCCAAGGTCCCTACTCCGGCAGCAGCCAGGTAAATGGCCGACGGCGACCCCAAACCTCCGGCGCCCACCAGGAGCACTTTGGATTCCAGGAGCTTGCGCTGTCCTTTCTCACCAATCTCCCGCAGGGCAAAGTGCCGGCTGTAGCGAGAGAGCTGTTCCTGAGACCACTGCTTGTCCTGCACGAAGGAGAGGCCCTGATCCTTCCAGCCCAGGAACCCGCCGGCCATGGAATAGACATTCGCATACCCAAGGGTCTGGAGAGTTTGACCGGCCAGCGCCGAGCGATTTCCCCGGGCGCAGTACAAGACCACTTTTTTCTGTTTGTTAGGAACGTGGTTTTCAATACTGAACTCGAGCATCCCGCGGCCCACGTAGACGGCCCCATCGATGTATCCATTGGCATATTCGTCTTTTTCCCGCACATCGACGAGGACCATATCTTCCTGATTCTCGATCATCTGCTTGACATCCTGGACAGAAACTTCATGCACTTGCTTCTTTGCTTCCGCCAGCAGATCTCGAATCGATTTCGCCATGTTCCTTCCTCCACTTCCGTGCTCTAGCTGATCTTTCCCGAGCTCAAGCTAATGAAAAGACGGGAATATAATCGCTCGAATAAATACTATACTATTCCGATCAAGATTGTCAAACCAAAATTGAACCGGGAAATCAGGCCTTGTGCATTTCGTCTTCATCAAGCTCCGCGAGCATGTTGCGCTCCTCCTCAGCGAGAAGGGTTTCAAACTCCTCTTCATAGTACTTGCTCAAGCTTTCCTCAAATTGGGCCACCCTCTTGTTGAGTTTCTGACGGTTGAGGACTTTCTTTTCCACCAGCATTTCAATGGCCGCCATGCCGATCTGGGCGAACCGGGTCAGAGAATCAACCGTTTCTTCCAAATCGCCGATCCGGTGCTCAGCCGCCTCCAGCTTGTCTTTTAGCTCCTGAACATCAATTTCTTCAAATTTCTCTTCCATGAAAACGATCCCCTCAATACCCCTTTGCTATGACAACTCGCCCATCCACCGGTTGGCCGCACACCAGGCAAGGACCTGGATCAGGAGACCGATCAAATGGGATACAACGAACCGTGGCCTTGGTTTCCTCCTGGATTTTCTCCTCACAGGGAAATGAATTGCACAGGCGACCGTAAACAAACCCGCCGGGATCTTCCAGGAACCGCACCATTTCCGGATAATCATCCAGAGTCACGGAATTTTCCAGAGTAAACGATCGCGCTTTTTCAAAGAGAGTTTTCTGAATCGCATCCAGCACGCTTCGGACACGATCCATAAGCCCCTCCGTACTTACCGGAATTTTCTCCCCCGTGTCCCTTCGCACCAGGACCACCTGCTTTTTCTCCAGATCCCGGGGTCCCATCTCGATGCGCAGAGGAATTCCCTTTTGCTCCCAGTCATAGAATTTCCAGCCGGGGGTGTAGCCTTCTCTCTTGTCCACCTTCACTCGAAAGTCGGGGGTCAGCGTGTTGCCGATCGCCTCCAGGCGCTCGATCACCTGCGAGCGCTGATCTTCCCCCTTGTAAATGGGGATCAAAACGCAATGGGTCGGGGCCAGCTTGGGCGGCAAGATGATCCCCTTATCATCTCCATGCGTCATGATCAAGGCTCCGATCAAGCGGGTGCTGACCCCCCAGCTCGTAGCCCAAACGAATTCTCTCTCACCGCGCTCGTTCTGAAAGGTCACGTCAAAGGCCCGGGCAAAGTTTTGCCCCAGGTTATGCGAAGTTCCCGCCTGTAGGGCCTTTCGGTCCTGCATCATGGCCTCGATGGAATACGTCCGTACGGCGCCCGCGAATTTCTCCCGTTCGGTCTTGATCCCGGAGATGACCGGCATGGCCATCCAGTCTTCCGCGAAACGACGGTAGACCTCCAGCATGCGCCGGGTCTCCTCCTCGGCCTCCTCAGCGGTGCCGTGCGCGGTGTGCCCCTCTTGCCAGAGAAACTCCAGAGTCCTCAGAAAGAGGCGGGTGCGCATTTCCCAGCGCACGACATTGCACCACTGGTTCATGAGAAGAGGCAAATCCCGGTAAGACTCGATCCATTTGCGAAACATGGCCCAGATGATGGTCTCGGAGGTGGGACGTATAACCAAAGGTTCATCGAGCTCCTTGCCCCCGCCGCGGGTGACCACGGCGCATTCGGGGGCGAACCCCTCCACGTGCTCCGCTTCTTTCTTTAAGAAACTCTCGGGAATGAGCAGAGGGAAGTAGGCGTTTTCGTGACCCGTTTCCTTAAACATCCCGTCCAGAGTTCTCTGAAAATTTTCCCATAAGGCGAAGCCGTTGGGCCGGATCACCATACAGCCTTTTACCGGAGCGTAATCGGCCAACTGACCCGCTGCGATGACATCAAGATACCAGCGGGAAAAATCTTCTGTTCTTGGAGTGATTTTTTCGAGCATGGATTTCCTCTATACAGGACCGACAAGAATTGATCCGACTCCCCTCACCCATTCCCACGATAAACAAAGCACCTTTCGTTTGCAAGTAAAAGGAGAAGCGCAAATTTACTGGAAACGTACGGGGGTTTCAAGCATCCATGAAATTGTAGAGGATATCTACGTACGATTTCTCAGCTTCCACAAGTCCGGCGACGGCACCGTTTCCTTCAATGACCAGATACTCGTCGGGGCTGTGGGCTCCACCGCCGTGACCCAGGCCCCCGGCACAGTAGGGGAGGCGCAAGGGCTTCTCGCAGTAGAGATACATGGGCCAGCTTCCTCCGGACAGAGGCCAGATTTGCGGAGTGATGTCATGATCCCGGTACATCTGAACGACAGCTTGCACCAGTTTTGTCTTCAGACTCGTGCGGGCCGGCGGATAGCCTCCCAAGGGGAGAATCGCAATATCTCCATAACCGTGCCGGTCCAGATGCGCACGCAGCTTTTCGTGGACTTCCTCGACGGTCATGCCGGGAACGAGACGGACGTCGATTTGGCAGACGCCCTTGTGAGGTAAGACGGTCTTGGACCCCGCCCCGGTATGCCCTCCCCAGATCCCCTGAATGTTCAAGGTCGGAGAAAACATAAAACGCATTAACAGTTCCTGTCCCGAGAGATCGTCGGCCCAACGCCGGATGGCATGGGTTTGCTGCCACAGAGAAGAGTCGAATTGAGAGGAAAGATCCCGGATCAGTTCCAGATCTTCGGAGGTTGGGGAGGCA
>DATEAK010000209.1:0-3743 GCA_035288405.1 bacterium
CCCCAGAAACTGCACCGGCAGGCCCACGGGCACCGCCACCGTGCGCCCCGAGGCATCCCAGATCCCCACGGAAATATCGTGCAGCTGGCCCATCAGGTAGTTCTGGGCCGTGCGGTCCATCACGTAGCGCATCTCCTTGCAGTAGGTCTGCATCCCGTGCCAGATCGTCGCTAACGTAATCGGGTTCACCTTCGTGGCTGCCATGTCTGAACCTCCAGATCGAGCCGGCTATTGCCTGCACAGAATGTAGTTTTTATAATCATCCACCCTGGCGGTAAAGCCCTGGGGGATCACCACCGTGGTGGTGGGCTCCTCGATGACGGCAGGGCCTTTGATCACATTGCCGCTCAGAAGCTTGGTGCCGTCGAACACGGACGTATCAACGTCTTTGCCACCAAAGCGGCACGAGCGCTTGCGCTTGAGCGCTGTCGATGGATCCTGAGAGCCAGATTTGATCTTCACCAATTCAAACTTGGCTCTGGGAACCGTAGCTTTAAGGCGGAAAGTGATAAACTCAATGGCTCTCCACAGCATGGAAAAGGTATAGAGTTCCTCGTGCCGTTTATGGAAGCCATCCAGGATGGCGGCTACATCCTTCTGGGTCAGTTTTCCCAGTGGAACTTCGGACTCGACCTGGTGGAACTGGCGGACATAGCGCATATCGGCCGTGCGGGACAGAACGATATCCTTGACGGAAATTCCCATGGATTTCACACTCTCCACGGCCTCCCGCTCCATCTCATCGAAAATCTGGTTGACCCGGTCGATGTCAAGGCGGTCTGCGCGCGAGACGTAAGAACGCGCATAGTCGCGACCGATGTCCATGGCGTGCATGCCGAAGGCGCTGAACAGGGCGGAATAGGAAGGGATCAACACCGTGGGAATGTCCAGGTGCTCGGCAATGAAGGCCGCGTGTACGGGCCCCGCTCCACCTCCCGCCACCAGGACGAAATCGCGCACGTCAAAGCCGCGCTTGGTGGACACCTCCGTGATCGCATCGGCCATAACCGCGTTGATCGTAGTGAATATCGCCTCCGCGGCGTCCTTGACTCCCATGCCCAGGGGCCCGGCCAGCTTCTCCACGGCCGAGCGTGCCAGCTCCTCGTTGAGCACGATTTCGCCGCCCAAGAAGTAATCACCAGGCACATAGCCCAACAGCAGGTCGGCATCGGTCACCGTGGGTTCCGTCCCCCCCTTGCCGTAGCAGGCCGGCCCGGGCTCGGCTTGGGCACTCTGGGGACCGACCCTGAGAAGGCCCAGGGAATCGATCCAGGCGATGCTCCCTCCGCCGGCTCCGGCGCTGTGAATGTCCACCATCTTGATGGCAACCCGGTGATCTCCTTCCCAGCGCTCCGTCGTGGTGGGGATCTCCCGGTCACGGATCACGCAGACGTCAAAGCTGGTCCCACCCATGTCAACCGTAATGAGATCTTTGTGATCGGTCAGGTCGCCCAGGAACTGTCCGCCCGAGGGGGCCGCCGCCGGGCCCGAACCGATCAGGTAAACGGCGCGGCGCTCGCAGCGCTCCACGGTTTGAGTGAGACCGTTCGAGAGCATGATCAGGAGGGTCCCCTTCAGACCCGAGTCCTGAAGCTGCTTCTGCAAGGTCTTTAAATACTCGGAGACGACCGGTCCCACGTAGGCATCGACCAAGGTAGCGCTGAAACGCTCGAACTCCCCCCACACGGGCAAGATCTCGTGGGAAGCGTTTACGTAGACCCCGTTCAACTTCTGGCTACAGATCTCGACCGCCTTTTTTTCATTTTGGGGGTTCGCGTAGGAGTGCAGAAAACAAATCGCCACCGATTGGACCCCTTCCTTCTTAAACTGGGCGATAGCCTCATCAAGGTCGTTTTCGTTCAAAGGCGTCATCAACTCGCCGGTGTACAGGGTTCTCTCTTCCACGCCGAGCCGCAAGTAACGGGGAGCCAGGGGTTCGTACGGCGGAATGAAAAGGTTGTACATGGAGACCCGCTCATCCTTGATTCCGCGGCGAATTTCCACCAGATCGCGAAAGTTCTTGGTGGTGATCATTCCGGTCTTGGCGGCGCCGCGGCCTGTAATCAGGGCGTTGGTGGCCAGAGTCGTGCCGTGCACGAGGACGCTTACGTCTCCGAGGAAATCCTTCGGCGTCTGGTTAAAGAAACGGGCTGCCTTTTCCAGTGAATTGAGAACTCCCATCGCCGGGGCTTTGGGCGTCGTCGGGGATTTAAACGCCCTCAAGTCTCCCGCTTCGGTCAGGACCAGACAGTCGGTGAATGTGCCGCCAACGTCGATGCACACCCTCTTCATTTTCTCTCTCCTCTAGGAATTAAGACCATTTCCCGGTGCCGGTCCACCTTGCTCAGACACCCCAACCACGACTGGTATTCGTTATCGAACAGGTGCAAGCCCCCAGCTCTCTGGTTTGGAAACCTCCAGGGCCTTTTAGATAAGAGCCCTCGCTCCTATGTACGATCCCATGGCAGGATTCGGGAAGACGGCGACGAGGTGATTTCCCCCACAGGCATTAAATTCTTATCCGGCAGCAGGGAGGCGGAACTCCCACGGATTTTCAAAATTTTCCAGTTTCGCAGCCGTGGGATCTGTCCACCTAAGGCATGTCAGCGTGACATGCGAAAGTAGAAAGTTGAAAAATTTCTTAATTTTTCATGCACTTCGAATCAGCTTCGCAATACTATTTTTCTAACACATCCGCCAAAAAAACTCAATCACCTCTCCCCGGAACGAGGCAGAAAGACAACCCCAGACGGGAAGCTGGTGGCGACCGGACTCTATCCTACTTGAGGCCGAGTTCCTTTTGAGCCTTTTCCACGAAGCTCAAATCCGCGTATTTCTTCCACGGAGTCCCCGGCTTTACCTGTCCTCCCTCCGCCATGAGCTCCACGGCAGTCTGCATCCCCTTATCCGAAAGGCTGCCGTCCGCGGTCATCCCCTGTAACTCTTCGTAAAGGTACTCGTAGGAGGTGGCGGCGATCTTGTCATCCCCGGGCTTCGTCATCTTCAATTCCTTGATCAACAGTTTGATGGCTTCTTCCTTGTTCTTTTTGTCCGCCATCCACTGCTGCCCCCGAACGACGCCCTTCAGGAAGCGCACGACCACGTCCGGATGCTCCTTGCCAAAATCCGTGTTCGCCATCAGGATGAGCCACTGGTAGTCGCCGATGTACTTCTTGTAGCTGACCAGCTTGGGGAACCCCTCCACCATGGCCATGATGTTGAACGGGGGACCCATGGGGGAGGCCGCCACGCTGCCCCCTTTAATCGCCGCGTACCTCTCGGGGGAAGAGCCCGCCACGATGATGCCGTAATCCCCCTCCTTCAGACCCTCGGCCTCCAGCACCTTGCGGGTCAGGATCGTCGTGCCGCTGCGCAGGGAAGAGGCCGAGATTTTCTTTCCTCTCAGCTCCTTGATGCTCTTGATCCCCTTTGCCCCGACCAGATCATAGGGGATGTCTTTGCCGAGACCCGCAATGATCCGGACATTCCCGCCCTTTTCCGCAGCCCCGATCGGGACCGGAGTGTTCATCACGGCCACGGCGAAGGACCCGGCCATCAGGGCACGGGTCAGATCCTGGGGATTGGCCACGATGTTCCACTCCATATCGAGGCCTTCCGTCTTGAAGAACCCCTTCTCCTTGGCCGCGTACAGAGGCCAGCTCATGGCGGTAAACGAAGGCTCGGCAAACTTCAGCTTGAAAGGTCTGTCCGTCGGGGCGGCGCTTCCCACCCCGGGCATCGCC
>DATEAK010000210.1:0-3459 GCA_035288405.1 bacterium
CTCGGCGTGAACGGCCAGCACTTCCTGGTATCCCCCGTAATCGGAGGCCGTCAGATCCCGCACTAGATTCATGGCCTTGAGACGAGTTTCCGCAGAAACCCCTTTCCGACCTCCGAGAAATTTACGAATGTACTCTCCAACTTCCGGAGCCCCAACGTCCTCCTGGCCCGGACCGGTCACCAGAAGCCCCCCGCTCAAATCCTGGACGAGAGAAACGGCCCGGTGATAGTTCGAGGCAAAATGCCACTTGGCCAAGTTGACGAGCAGAACGCTGGGAACGGCAATCCCCGGATCCAATACCCGGCATTCGTGGGCGGCCATTCGGGTCAAAGCCCGCAGGGTTTCCGCGTAAGCCACCAGCGCAGTCATCTTCTCCCGCACGTGACCCGCTCTGTCAATGCCGTTCATCTCCGAGAGAAGCTGCCCGCAGCCCACCAGAAGATCCACCAGGGGAAGTTTATAGGAAACCGCTGTGAATCGGTGAAACTCCACAAAGGTCTTGGCCAACACCCCCGCGTACCGCCACTCCCCGTTGAGGAAGACACGTTCCCAGGGCACGAACACATCGTCAAAGACCGTCAGGGTCTCCACCATCTTGTGCCGAGCACTGATCGGATGTTCAAAGACGTTCTTGGGCCCGTCGCCATAGGGACTGGCAATCAAGGTCAGGCCCGGGGTAGCGACCGGGAGAGCAAACGCCACGGCGTAGTCACGGTCTTCCTCCTGCATTGCCCTGGTCGGCAAAACGATGATCTCGTTGGCATTGACGGAAACCGAGGTATGGACCTTGGCACCGCGCACCACGATCCCCTCTGAGGTTTCGCGGACTTTGTGAACATAATAGTCAGGGTGATCCTGCTGGGAAGGAGAGAGGCTACGGTCTCCCTTCACGTCCGTCTGGGCTACAGCCAAGGCCAGATCCTGATCCCTGCACTGAGAATAAAAACGTTCCACCCGTTTCCGATATTCCGTTCCCAACAGACGATCCATCTCATAGGCGACAATGTGCAAGGCAAAGAGCGCATCCGTGCCGATCTCTTTCACGAGAACCACGAGAGTTCCCCCTCGAGCGGTGGCCGCCTCAATGAGAGCGCTGCGATCCTGCAGATCCTGGGTGGATTTGGGAATGTGATAGTAACGGCTGATCCTTTGGCCGTTCGGAAGACTCACAGTGGCCAGGTCTCGGGCACCGGACTCTTCGGCCATTTCATAATCGATCGCGGCGTGATCCACGGCGATTCGGATGACCGGGTGGTTCGTAACATCCTCGACTCTTTCCCCACGGTAAAAAACTTTCCGGCCGTCCCTCAAACTCTCACGATACTCCGACGGGCTCCGCAAACTCACATTTCCTCCCAAGCACCTCCCGCTTTGCTTCCCCGCGGTTCAGTGCGTATCAAGCTCTCGAAGACAAAGGAATGCCAAAAAATCCTGCGCTATTTAAGGCCAGTTGGCGCGATGCCTCCTCCCGGGAGATCCTCTTGATGGCGGCGATTTCAGCCGCGACACGTGAGACCATCCACGGTTCTGAAGGGAGATTCTCAAACTCTCCCCCATAAGGCCACGGGCTGTCACTTTCCACCAACAGTTGGGTCAGGGGAACGCAAGATACGAGATCCCGGTCCCTTTGCCGGTAGCAAACTTCCGGAGTCACCGAGATGAAATACCCTCGCGTGATGATCTCCTCGGTCACCGCTTCCGGAGCCTTGTGCCAGTGAAACAGCGCCTTGCGGATTCCGAATTCTACCAGGAGATCGAGCACTCTACGAGCCCGCTCGTGGGGCGCATGAAGGATCACCGGACATCCCCACTTTTGAGCCGAAGCGAATAGTGTGACCAGCCGCATCTCGGCTTGAAACAACTTCTCCGGGTTGCGGTTGCCCGGTAAGGAATAATAGGGGAGTCCCACTTCGCCCACAGCAACAATTTCCCCGCGATGTTCCTCGATTTGCCCCAGAATCGCCCCCCACTCCCCCGCCCCGATTTCCCTTTCCGGATGCATCCCTAAGGAAGCATAAAGCCGGCCCGGATATTCCCGAGAGCATTCCAAGACCCGGAGGTTGGAAGCAAAGTCGCAACCGTTCAAGACGACTCCCGCCACTCCGCGCGCCCTGGCCCGATCGAGAATCTCCACGATCAACGCTACCGGTTCCTCGGGAAGATGAGCATGGACATCCCACAACAACATCACTCCTCCAGCAAGGGGGTCAGCTCCAGTTCCGCTTCTCTCTGCCCGTACCCGACAACTCCAAGCAAAGGTTCGGGTACTAGGGACCTCAAAACCTGCGGATTTGTGTGCGCTGCAGTGTCCGGAGGTGCGGGATGGTTGAGAATCACCCCGAGTATTCTCAGACCACGACGACGAGCCACCTCAAGGGTCAGCAGTGTCTGATTGATGGCACCGAGGCGGGAGCCCACCACCAGCAGGAGAGAAAGGCGCCAATCTCTGGCCAGATCGGCAAATGTATATCCCCCGAGGAGAGGAACCAGAAGCCCTCCCGCCCCTTCCACAAGAAGCAGAGAATGACGAAGTCTGAGAATATCAAAATTCTGACGGAGACGCGCCAGATCGATCTGGACTCCCTCCTGTCGGGCAGCCTCGGAGGGAGCCAGCGGGGCCTCGAACCGGTACGGGTTGATGAGATCCAGGGGGTCTGAAACCTGAGATCCAACACGGAGTTTTTCCGCATCCTCCGGAACCAAATGATCACCCGTCTTCTCGCAACCGGTTTCGACCGGCTTCATCACTCCGACAAAGACCCCTTTGCGGAGCAATAATTTCATAAGCAAAAGGGCAACGTAGGTTTTACCCACCCCGGTATCCGTCCCCGTGATCAAGACTCCTCGACTCACCGCGTTCCTCCTAAAACGCTTTGAATCGAATCATAGGTGACCTGAAGGAGTTGATCCAATTCTGTTTCTGTAATGGACAGAGGAGGCATCAGTACAATCACGTTACCCAGCGGTCGCAACACGACTCCCCTGCGCCTGGCTTCTTGAATGATCCGGATTCCAACCTTTTCTTGTGCCGGGAACTCCTCTTTCGTCCCGGGATCCCGGACGAGTTCCATGCCGGCCATAAACCCGAGCTGGCGAACATCGCCAACCCACGGAATCTGTCGGAATCGAGACAGTCCTGTTTCCAAGCGTTCGATCTTCCCCTGCAGATGATCGAGAGTTCTCTCTTGCTCGAACAGATCCAGATTCGCCAAACCGACGGCGCACGCCAGAGGGTTTCCTGTATAGGTGTGTCCATGAAAAAACGACTTAAATTCATGGTATTCACCAAGGAATGCCCGGTAAATTTCCTCCGTGGCCAAAGTGGCCGCCAGCGGCAGGTACCCCCCGGTGAGGCCCTTGGCCACCGTCATCAGATCGGGAGAGACTGCCTCGTGCTCGCAGGCAAACATTCGCCCGGTGCGACCAAAGCCCGTGGCCACTTCATCCACGATCAGGAGG
>DATEAK010000211.1:0-3450 GCA_035288405.1 bacterium
CAGGATTCTGCGCCAACATGGCCCATAAGACCGACATGGGTGGTGCTGTTCCCGGGAGCTGCCCGGCCCAGGCCCGCGAGGTGTATCTAGAGGGGATCCTCATTCCTCCGATTCGCTATGTCTCCCGATTCGAGACGTCCCGGGAGGTGGAAAGGATACTCGCTGCAAACAGCCGTACCCCGGATCTGGTCCTGGGTGACATACGCGGCCAGGTGGGAGCAAACCGCCTGGGCGAAATGAGGATGAAGAAGCTTATCTCGGAATACGGCCTGGATACAGTCTTCTCCACATTTTCCCGCCTTTTTGACGTGACCGAGCAGCGGGTTCGATCCGAGATTCTCAACTGGAAGAACGGAACCTTTTTCGGAGAAGGCTTCCTGGATAATGACGGGATAGATTTGATGACACCAGTGCGCATCCATGTGCGGGTGGAAAAGGAAAAAGACCGAATCCTTTTTGATTTTTCCGGATCCGCAGAGCAGACCGCCGGACCTGCCAACATCCGCCCCCCCTTAGTCCAGGCCGTATGCTACTATTGCCTTATCTCCCTCATCGATCCCTACCTTCCCAATAACTACGGACTGGCGCGCGTGGTAGAAACGCGTTTTCGCAAAGGCAGCGTATTGGACCCAAGGTTTCCGGCGCCCGTGAACGCTTACATGATGACGGCGCATATGGTTACCGAGGTGGTCTTTGAAGCTTTGGGGCGGATCACCCCGGAACGCAGGGTGGCTGCCAGCGCGGGGAGCCGGTCCATTACCTTGGCGGGGAAAAGCGGCAAGACCGGCCAAGGTTATTTGCAATTCGAGCTTTTCGCCGGTGGAACCGGGGGCCGGTTTGGAAAGGACGGTGTCTCGGGGAGCCCTGCCAACGTCAGCAACTGCTGCATCACCCCGGTGGAGATTCTCGAATCCGAGTTTCCTATTTCGATAGACCGATTTGAGCTTATCCCGGATTCGGCTGGGGCTGGCGAGTACCGCGGTGGGCTAGGTTTTTTGCGGGAATACCGCATCCTGGATGATGAGGAAATTTTCTCTTCTCGCGGGGATCAGTTCCTCTCCAGCCCGAAAGGAATTGATGGAGGAAAGGCAGGACGTCCTGGATTCCTTTCCTTAAATCCGGAAACCGCCGAATTCAAATCCCTTCCAGCCCGCAATGGGGGTGTCCCTTTAAAGAAAGGTGACCTGATCCGTCTCGGAACCCCGGGCGGAGGCGGATGGGGTGATCCCATGTTACGCGACCCGGAAAGGGTCTTACAGGATGTGCGGAACGGCTATATTTCCTGTCAAGCAGCTCTGGAACTCTTTGGGGTCGTAGTAAGAAAGGGACCGGAGGACTATATTTTAGACCTCGCGTCCACGCGAGGAGTCCGTCAGTCTCGTCAGGACAAAATTCGCAAGACAAACTCGATTGACAAATTCGTGGGGCCCTAACTGCCGCGAGATTTCGACCCTTGTTTGTGAGGAGCAAGGTTCACTGCCTCAAGGTCGAAGACCAACAGCCGGCAAAGGGGCGCAGACAGGTGGGTGCCCCTACTCGTCGGTCACGCAGCCTTGGGAAGCGGAGGAAACCTCTCGAATGTATTTGGCCAGAATCCCCCTCGTGGCCTTGGGAGGCGGCGGAGTCCACTGAGAGAGGCGCCTGGCAATTTCGTTCTCCGGCACTTCCAGCGTGATCGTGTTTTTTTCCGCGTCGATGCTGATCCGGTCCCCGTTTTTTACGATGGCAATCGCGCCGCCCGTTTGCGCTTCCGGTGAGACGTGTCCCACCACGAAGCCGTGGGAGCCGCCGGAAAAGCGGCCGTCCGTGATCAACGCGATGGTTTTCCCCAGGCCTGCTCCCACGATCGCGGAGGTTACCGCCAGCATTTCCCGCATGCCGGGGCCCCCTTTGGGGCCTTCGTAGCGGATAATCACCACGTCGCCGTCAACGATCTGGCTTCTTTCGATGGCTCGCAGGCAATCTTCTTCGGAGTCGTATACTTTTGCGGGGCCGGAAAAGTGAGTCCCTTCCTTTCCCGTGATCTTGGCCACAGCTCCCTCTTTGGCCAGGTTCCCGTACAGAATCTGCACATGGCCGGTTTTTTTGATCGGGTTCGAAAGCGGAGCAATGACCTTCTGTCCTGCCTTCAGGTCCGGCAGGTCTTTTATGTTTTCAGCCAGAGTCTTGCCGGTCACGGTCAGGCAGTCACCGTGCAGCAGTCCTTCCTTGAGGAGAAGCTTCTGCAGTGCCGGGACTCCTCCCACATTGAACAGATCTTCCATGACGTACTGGCCGCTGGGTTTCAGGTCTGCCAGATAGGGAGTCCGGCTGCTGATTCTCTGGAAGTCGTCGATCGTGAGATCCACGTCGGCGGCCTTCGCCATGGCGATCAAGTGAAGCACCGCGTTTGTCGAGCCGCCAAGGGCGATGACGATCGTGATGGCGTTTTCAAATGCCTTCCGGGTCATGATGTCCCGGGGTTTGATATCTTTCTCAAGGAGGATCCGGATTGCTTTGCCGGCTTCAAAGCATTCGCGCTTCTTTTGTTCGTGGGTGGCGGGAGAGGAGGAGCTGAACGGCAGGCTCATCCCCAGGGTTTCAATGGCAGAGGCCATCGTGTTGGCGGTGTACATCCCTCCGCAAGCTCCTGCCCCGGGGCAGGAATGCTTTAGGATATTTTTCAACTCCTGATCATTAATCTCATGAGCCACGTACTGGCCGTAGGCCTCGAAGGCGGAGACGACGTCGAGCTTGCGGCCATCCAGGACGCCGGGGCGGATCGTTCCTCCGTAGACCATGATGCTGGGGCGGTTCAGGCGCGCCATGGCCATCACCGAGCCCGGCATATTCTTATCGCACCCCGGAATCGAGATGTTGGCATCGTACCACTGGGCGCGCATGACCGTTTCGATGGAATCGGCGATCACCTCACGGGAAGGAAGGGAGTACTTCATTCCATCGGTGCCCATGGAGATTCCGTCGCTCACGCCGATGGTGTGGAAAATAAAGCCGATGAGACCCGACTCTTGCACTCCTGCCTTCACGACCTTGGCCAGATCATTGAGATGCATGTTGCAGGTGTTGCCTTCCCAACCCATGCTCGTGATTCCCACCTGGGCCTTGCTCATGTCTTCATCGGTCAGACCCACGCCGTACAGCATCGCTTGAGAGCCCACCTGGGAGATCTGTTGAGTCAATTGGGAACTGTATTTATTCAATTGGGGAGCCATTCCTCACCTCCATGGGAACTTGATTTTGCAAGAATATAACACAAATCCAACGGGGTTGGGGGACCGGAGTGCCCCTTGGGGCTCCAGTAAACTTTTGCACGTGAGAGAGAATGCATTCGATGCGTTTTTGTGATGCGGGAAGATTCGAGCATTTCTAGGGCCACGCCTGCAAAACTTCCTGCCTGTGCGGACACGCAGACAGGTAAGTCGCCCTACGGGGCACATCCGGTCCCCTTTT
>DATEAK010000212.1:0-2608 GCA_035288405.1 bacterium
CCCTTTCGGGCCCCTGCTGCTTTCCTCCCTCCCTTTGCGCTTCTGCTTGCCTTCCTACTCTATGATTGCGGCAACCACACTCATATCAGGAATCAAAATCCAATGCGGCCTGCACAGGCATTGAAACTCCGGTTGGATCAGGTTATTCATGCGCAGTCCCTTCGGGAACGAATTCCAAGGATGGAATGCATGTAACCCCATCGTAATGGTGCCCTAGGGTAGAGATTCGAAGAGGCGCCTTCTATTACGCCCGGCTCTTCTGTATAATCTTTCTTGTCACTCGAGTCAGTGTCGTCTGTTGGAAAGACAGAGGAGAATTCGGTTATGGCGCTCATCTTGAGCAACGAAGAGATTGCTGAGATCTTAACCATGGAGGATTGTCTGCAGGCATTGGAAGCGGCTTACCGGGAGCAAGCGGTCGGGAAAGCCATCAATCGGCCACGGACGGATGTGTACGGATCATCGGGAGCTCAGGAGCGTTATTATGTCTTCAAGTCCATGGAAGGAATGGTTCCGGCGCAGGGAGTGGTTGCCCTGCGGATCAATTCGGATGTGATCCAGTGGGTCGACGAAGGGGGGAAGGTGCGGAAAGAAAAAATCCCCCTGGCTGCCGGGAAACGCTGGGTGGGGCTCGTTTTCCTGTTTAGCACCGAGACCGGGGAGCTGCTGGCGATCTTTCCGGACGGGTTTGTGCAAAAAATGCGCGTCGGTGCAACCAACGGCCTGGGGGTGAAATACATGGCCCGAGAGGATGCTACACAGGTGGCCCTCTATGGATCCGGATGGCAGGCGGGTGCTCAGTTGGAAGCTCTCTGCGCCGTGCGTCCAGTGAAGCAGGCAAAAGTCTACAGCCCCACTCGCCGAAACCGCGAGGAGTTTGCCAAGGAAATGTCACATCGGCTTGGAATAAACGTGTCCCCTGCGGATTCCGCTGCGGAAGCAGCTCGGGGAGCGGACATCCTGGGAGCTGCAACAAATTCCATCTCGCCGGTCATGGAGGCAGGCTGGCTTTCACCGGGAGCCCACGTCACCTGCGTCAAGCAGGGCGAGCTGGGCGACGCGGTCTTGGCGCGCTGTGATCGAATCGCCACTCATACCCGAAGAGGGGCTCCCTTTAATTACATCATGGGTCTGGGGGAAGAACCCGTGATGGCCCACGATCCCCTGGAGGTCCTTCGTGGGGAACAGCCCAAGCCTCCAAAACCAAACAACGCGATCGACAGTGCTCCTGTACTGGACGACCTGATCATGGGGATGCAGGTAGGGCGGGGGAGTCCCCAGGAAATTACCTGCTTCATAAATAACGTAGGTCTTGGTATTCAGTTTGCGGCCCTGGGAGCGAAGGTGCTCGAGAATGCCCGACAAGCGGGAGCCGGCCGCGAACTTCCCGGAGAGTGGTTTAGCGAGTCTGTTCACCCCTGACCCGGCTTCTGAGGACGAAGAGGAAAGACTTGGTTCTTTGAGAGCCCGGGTGCTATACTAACAATCAGTTATTGTTTATATGTACTGAATTTCTTTAGAGTTTCGGGCGTGAGGGATAAGAATTCCGTGGTTCGGAAGGCTGTCCGGATCGATCTCGGATTTCGAGATTACGAGGAAGTTCTGGATCTGCAAAACCGCCTGGCGCAGGAGCGGTTCGAAGGCTTGATTCCAGACCTGCTCCTGACCGTCGAACACCCCCATACCTATACTCTAGGTCGGGCATCCAAGGAGGAAGATCTTCTTCTGAATCCGGAGGAATTAAAGGAACGTGGGATCCGGACGTTTCACATTGCACGGGGAGGCCGGATTACCTACCACGGCCCGGGGCAGATTGTAGGTTATCCGATTTTGGACCTGCGGGAATTCGGGCAGGATGTGCATCGCTACCTGCGCGCTCTGGAGGAAGTGCTCATCCGCACGCTAGGCTCCTTCGGAATCATGGCGGATCGCATTGCAGGGCGTACGGGAGTGTGGGTGGGAAGGGCAAAAATCGCGGCTATTGGAGTCGGTATCCGGCGTTGGATCACATTTCACGGATTTGCTCTCAACGTGGCTCCGGACCTGTCTTATTTCAACGGGATCATTCCCTGTGGAATCGCGGGCTGCCAGGTGACCTCCATGAGCCTTGCGCTGGGACTGGTCGTAGAGACTGCACAAGTGTTAGCTGTATTGGCGAACTGTTTCGCAGAGACTTTCGGCTTGGAAATGAGGATGGGAAGCGATGAGTGGTTGCACCGATTCGCCGGCAGTTCAGAGGAAGCCCCCCTGGCTGCGCGTTAGGGTTCCCAGCCCGGTAGTTCTCCACCGCATGAAAGAGAACCTGGGGCGTTTGCATACAATCTGCGAGGAGGCCCGCTGCCCGAATCTCGGCGAGTGCTGGTCGCGGGGGACAGCGACGTTTCTGATTCTGAACGATATCTGCACGCGCAGCTGCGGCTTTTGTGCGGTGAAGTCGGGAAAGCCTATGCCGATAGACCCATTGGAGCCGGCCCGGGTTGCGGAATCCGTGCGCCGCCTGGGAGTACGCTTTGCCGTGGTCACGTCGGTGAACCGGGATGATTTGCCGGACGGTGGAGCCGGAGCTTTCGCAGAGACCATCCGAAAAATTCGCGAGGCCAATCCGGGA
>DATEAK010000213.1:0-4013 GCA_035288405.1 bacterium
ATCGCCATGGGCACTTTCCTTCCTCCGCTGAAGCGCTCGACCGCCAGGCAGCGGCTGGCATTCCACCTCCAGCGGTTGGTAAACATCGGGGCCGCCAGGGCGGCCTGGACCAGATCTTTTTCGACGGTGGCGGCACGGACGTAGGAAAAGATCGTGTCGAGAGGGAAGGAATGCCGATCGGTGAGAGATAGCACGAGGCCGTCGTCAGTAGCCGCGGCTTGCAGTTCGAAGTCAAACGTCACGCAGAAGCGCTTGCGCAAGGCTAGGCCCCAGGCCCGGTTGATCCGGCCCCCGAAGGGGGTATGAAGAACGAGCTGCATACCTCCGGCTTCATCGAAAAAGCGTTCGGCGACGATGCGCCGAGTGGTGGGAACACAGCCCAGTACCGCCATGGTTTCCCGAACGTAAGAGATAATTTGTTCTGCAGCCGATTGCGGTAGGCCGCCGTTCTCCATGAGCCAACGGATCGCTTCGGGAAGATCACCGATTCGATCGGAGACTTCCTGCCTTAGCTCCGAGACCGCGTTTGAAAGTTCGGCGCTTCGGGACGGTGCTTCCCCCAACCAAAAAGGGACCGACGGGGGGGACCCTTGCGCATCCTCCACCCAGACCTTGCCCTGCGCCACCCGCCGGATTTTCCATGATCGATTGCCAAGAAGAAATATGTCTCCGGCCATGCTCTCCACGGCAAAGTCCTCGTTAACCTTGCCCACCATCACCTCACCGGGGGACTCGATGACGTCGTAGTCCGCGGTATCGGGAATGGCTCCACCGTTAGTGATTGCGCTGAGTTGGGCTCCGCGGCGGGCACGAAGACGGCTGTGAACCTGGTCCCGGTGGAGGTGGGCACCTCGTCTTCCCCTCCTGCCGGCAATCCCTTCGGAGAGCATCCGTAAAATCTCTTCGAACTCTTCACGTCTTAGATTTCGATAGGGGTACGCGCCGCGTACCAGATCCCAGAGTTCTTCCTCGGTCATACCGAACGGGGTGTCTTCTCTAATGAGAGCAAGCTGCTTGCCCTGGCTCGGTTTCGCGGTCCGGCTGGCCACTGTGGCCACGATTTGTTGAGCCAGGACATCCAGGGGTTTGTCCGGAATGAAGATCCGGTCCAATTCCCCCTGCCGCACCGCTCGGATTGCGGCAGCGCACTGCACCAGATCATCACGGGTTAGAGGATAAAGAATTCCTTTAGGGACGGTCCCCAGCCAGTGCCCGGAGCGCCCGATCCGTTGGAGGAGCGTGGCAAGAGCGCGTGGAGCCCCGATGTGGCAGACCAGATCCACGTGGCCGATGTCGATGCCGAGTTCCAGCGAGGCCGTGGCCACCACCACAGGGACCTCCGCCGATTTCAGCTTTTGCTCTGCCTCCAACCGTGTTTTGCGAGAGAGGCTGCCGTGATGTGCCAGGACCCGACCTTCTCCCAGCCGGAGGGCCAGTTGGTGGGAGACGCGCTCCACCAACCGGCGCGTATTGACGAAGACCAACGTTGTGCGGTGCGCTTTCACCTGGGCGGCGATCCGGTCATACATCTCGGCCCAAAATTCGTGCGTGGCCATGGAACCCAGCTCCTGGTCCGGGACTTCGATGGATAAATTCAGGTCGCGCCGGTGTCCTGCGTTCACGATGGAGCACTCCGGCGAGCCGTCGGATCTCACATGATTTGTCCCTACCAGGAGACGGGCAATCTCCTCGATGGGTTTCTGAGTGGCGCTGAGGCCGATACGCTGCAGACGCTGTCCCACCAGGGCATCGAGCCTCTCCAGGGAAAGAGCCAGGTGCACTCCTCTCTTGTCGCCGGCGACTGCGTGAATCTCATCCACGATGACTGTCCGGGCCGTCTTGAGAAACTGCCGGCTGCCGGCCGCCGTCAAGAGAATGTAGAGAGACTCGGGCGTGGTGATGAGAAGATGAGGAGGACGTCGTGCCATCCGGCGGCGCTCCGCCATGGGCGTGTCCCCGGAACGTACGGCCACACGGATTTCGGGAAGGATCAATCCTTCGGATTGGGCCAACCGGCGGATCCCGTGAAGAGGTTCCTGTAAGTTTTTTTCGATGTCGTTGCCGAGTGCTTTCAGCGGGGAAATATAAACGACGAAGGTTTTGTCCTGCAGATGGCCTTGAGCAGCCTGACGAACGAGATGATCTATGGACCATAGAAAGGCGGCCAGGGTTTTCCCCGAGCCGGTCGGTGCGGCGATGAGCGTGTCCCGTCCCTCGGAAATGTGTTTCCAGCCGGCTTCCTGAGGAGGGGTCGGCTGGGGAAACCGCTCGGAAAACCACCGCCAAACCAGGGGATGGAAGGAACAGTTCACGGTGTTAGACTTCATATTGGCTTCTATTTACAAAGAGTTACAGGTCAACATCAACTTCCACTTGCTTGATTTCCCTTTTACGGGTATCTGTTTTTCATTATGTCTTTTCTCTTTACCCCACAAATGGAGAAACGCATCACCCCTCGCGTGCACCGTATGCTGGAGGTGGCTTTGCGCCGCTTCCCGGAATTGCAGGGAAAAACAATTACCGTAGGTTACACCCGCGCGAATCTCGGCACCGCAATGATTCCGATCGGTCCTCAGTCGGAGGCCGAAATGGGGATTCGCCTGAACGTCCGCAACCTGACTTATAATACCATCGGCCATGAGTTGACACATCTGGCCCAAGGGCTATCCCAGCACTCGAAAAAAGCCGCCCGGAAAAGTCGGAGGGCAGCACTGGGAAAAATTCCCGGGGGAGAGACACAGTGTGACATCTGGACTCTGGCGCGCAGCGATTTGTTCTGTGATGATGCGCCGGTTTATCTAAAGCTCCCTCGAAATATAAGAAGGGACTGGCCGCGATATGCCAGATCGGTCCGTGCCCTTTGTATTGCCGCCATCGAAAAACGACAAACGTACCGGCTCTACATCCGCTGGTTGGAATCTCAGATCAAGGAACTCTCCCGACAATCCTTCGCTGAGAATGCAGAGGACCTGCAATTGCATCTCCCTTTTGTCTGTTGACGGGCTTCTGAAAGATCGGGTTTCAGGGATCGGCATTAAACCGTTATGACCTTCTCCGAATTCATGAGTGTAGACACAATTTCCTGCATATCACTCACGCGGCCGACATGTATCTTTTCGCCGAGTTCATAAAAAGCGACGCAGGTGCCGCAGGCGATTAAATCCACACCCGCCTCGGAGAGGGCCTCCATGGCATCAAGAACAGAAGAGCCACGAGCTAATAGCCTACATGGCTCAGGAGCGTGCTGCAGTGGCTGCGGCTTCCACTCCGGTAGAGGCAGGGACAATTGATGTGCACACTACCGTTACGCTCACGGTCCAAATTGGGCAATAGTTTTGGTTTTACTTGTACAGCCGGTCGATCCAACCTTCTTTGACCAGCTTATCCAACGGCCCATTCTCCCGATAATAATCGAGCCGGTCCATCATCTCTTTGGGTACGGGGCTCCGCTGAGCAAGCTCGGTTAAGACCGCCTCAAGCCCCTTATCCGGAACCTTAGGAACGGCCTTAAACAGGGGAGCATAGGTATCCACGGTCTTTTTAACGACTTCAGAGTCCATCCCCCGGAGCATTTTAACGATGGCTCTCTCCGCGGCCGTGTGATCTTTCTTGATCAATTGGATTGCTGAAGTGTACGCCTTGAGGAAATTTTCAACCCGTTCCGGATTCCCTTTGACAAAAGCGCGGCTGCTGGCGACGCAGGAAGCGGGGTAAGTAAAATCGGTCTTGGTCAGATCGAGGAGTACCGGGTACCCCTTTTGAATGTAAGGAAAAGCTTGATCGAAAGACAGCGCGGCGGATGCAACTCTCCCGCTTGCCAATCCCGACCCGAACTCCGTTCCCAATTGGAGGATCGTCACGTCCTTGTCCGGATTGAGTCCGATATGTCTGAGTGCCGACCGCAAGTAAAAATGGGTCGACGAACCCAGGCGGGTTACGGCGCTCGTCTTTCCTTTGAGGTCAGCCGCACTCTTAATCTCGGGCCGTGTAATTAGATAGACGACATCGGAGTC
>DATEAK010000214.1:0-3641 GCA_035288405.1 bacterium
TCTCCTGACGGAAATTGAAGAACTGGAATCCCGAGGAATCTCGGTCGCAGGCCGTCTGATCATCAGCCCGGGGGCTCACCTCATCATGCCTTATCACCGGCTTTTGGACCAAGCCAGCGAGCAACATCTAGGAGTCGAAAAAATAGGAACAACGGGGCGAGGCATTGGTCCGGCTTACACGGACAAGGCGGCTCGCATCGGAATACGCCTGGGAGATCTTCTCGTCCCCGATCGTCTCCAGGAAAAGGTGCGAGTCAACCTGAGGGAAAAAAACCTCCTTCTGAGAGAACTTTATAAGCAGCCGGAGTTGAGCCTTGAGGAGATTCTGCGGGAATACGGCGAGTACCGGGACCGGCTGGCTCCCTTCGTTGGGGATACGGGTCTGCTTCTCTCGGAAGCCATAAGACGCGGCGATCGTATCCTGGTAGAAGGCGCCCAGGGTACCATGCTCGATGTGGATGTCGGGACCTACCCCTTCGTCACCTCTTCCAATGCGGCTGTCGGCGGGGCCTGCACGGGGCTTGGAATTCCGCCCATCGCCATCACGTCAGTCATTGGAGTGGTGAAAGCCTATGCCACCCGCGTCGGCGAAGGCCCCTTTCCCACGGAACTGACCGGCAAAGAGGGAGACATCCTGCGGGAGCGCGGGATGGAGTACGGGGCCACCACGGGGCGGCCGCGGCGGTGCGGCTGGTTCGACGCGGTGGTCGCACGCTACGCGGTGCGCATCAATGGGTTGAGCTTTCTGGCCGTGACAAAGCTCGATGTTCTCGATGAAGCGGCTCGAATCGACGTTTGCGTGGGATACCGCTGGAAGGGAAAGACGTATCGAGAAATCACCACCGAGATTCCCAGCCTCGCCGACTGCGAGCCGATTTACGAGGAACGTCGGGGCTGGAAGGAGAGCACCCTGGGGTTGACTTCTTACGAAGCGCTGCCGGCCGCCGCAAAAAATTACGTGGAATTTATCAGCCGCGAGGTCGGCGCGCCCGTGGGCATCATCTCCACGGGACCCCGGCGGGACCAAACCATCGTTCTTCAAAACGCTTTTTCACCCCCTCCCTGACCCTCCCCCTGGGGAGGGATGGGTGGGGGTGAGGCTGATTGCTGAAAGCTGACAGCTTCTTTTAGAATCGAATTTCAAATCCATTGAATTCATCTTCCGAGGGGAGCCACTCTACTTCCACGTCGGTGACACGGGCACCGGAGGGACCCTGGTGGCACCAGCGCACCAGTTCCCGCAGGTTGCTTTCCTCCCCTTCGGCCTCCAGCTCGACCCGGCCGTCGCGCAGGTTCCGCACCCAGCCGCTGAGATCCAGGTGCAGGGCCTGGCGCTCCGTGACGAACCGGAACCCCACTCCCTGCACGGTACCTGAGATCCAGACGTGAACCCGTTGTTTCGCCATGGATCTTACTTGAGACCTCTGCTGCCCGGCTTCACGGCGGGGGTTCCCTGGCGGCACAGAGGGCATTCGGCCGGCTTAAAAGTGGAAAAATTCACCGTAGTCAAAGTTCTCAGGGGACGGTTCAACGTCACCTGGCCTCCGCTGCGATCGATGATGGCGCCGTAGGCCATCCCTTCCGCCCCGGCCCGTTCTACAGCCTGAGCCGCATCCGCAACAGAGCCCCCGGTCGTCACCACGTCCTCGACGACCACCACTTTTTCTCCCTTCTTAAGAGAAAATCCTCTCCGGAGGGTCATGACTCCCGACTCCCGTTCCGTAAAAACGGCCCGAAGGCCCAGCGCCCGCGCGACCTCGTGCCCCACAAGGATGCCTCCCACGGCGGGAGAGACGACTGCGGTGGGGGAAAAAGGAGCCAGCATTTCGGCGAGTTCTCTTCCCACTCTCTCTGCGTTTGCGGGGAATTGGAGAAACAAGGCGCATTGCAGATAATGAGAGCTGTGGAGCCCGGAGGTGAGCAGAAAGTGTCCCTCCAGCAGGGCCCCGGATTCTTTAAAAAGTTCCAGTAGATCGGCGTTGCCAGCCACGGCGGATCTCCTCCACGATCTCTCTGGCTGTCTGGGCCGGGTGCGGGGATTGCCGCAAAGGCCGGCCCACGACCAGAAAGTCAGCCCCTCTTTCCACGGCTTCGAGGGGGGTTCCAGTGCGTTTTTGATCGTCCGGTTTCTCTCCGTGTTCCCGTTGCCGGATCCCCGGGACCACGGCCATAAATTCGGAGCCGCACGTTTTCTTAATTTGCTCCACCTCCTCAGCTGAGGCAACGACACCGTCCAGTCCGGCCTGACGTGCCAGGCCGGCCAGACGCAGAGTCTGATCTTGCATTTTCCGTTCAAAACCCAGGGACTGGATTGCGGCTTCGTCCAGGCTGGTGAGCAGAGTCACTCCCAGGATGAGGGGGCGGGGGACTCCCAGACGTTCGGCCTCTTCGGCTGTCGCGTCCGCGCAGGCTGTGAGCATATCGGTGCCGCCCAGAGTATGTACGGTGAACATACGAGCGCCCAGGGCCACGATGCCCCGGGATGCCTGGGCCACCGTGTGGGGAATGTCATGAAGTTTCAGGTCCAGGAAAATTTGAATCTCCGGTGACATGAAACTCCGAATCCCTTCGGGGCCGATACGGGTATAAATCTGCAGACCTGCCTTGAAGGTGCCGACTTCTCCCCGGAGCGCGTCGATCCACTTCCTGGCTTCTTCCGCATGGTCGACGTCCAGAGCAAAAACGAGCCGGTCCTTAAGGGATGGCTTCCAGGTGTTCTTCGGCAACTTTCTTTTTCTCCTCTTTGCGGCGCACGATTCGAGAGACGAGCAGACTCAGTTCAAAGAGACCGACGAGCGGGATCGCCAGCAGGATCTGAGAGATCACGTCGGGAGGAGTGAGCAGAGCCGAAACCACGAAAATACCGAGGATCGCGTACTTGCGATTTTTGGCCAGTGTCTGCGGCTGCAGGATGCCCAGGCGGGTCAGCAGGAAGATCACCACGGGGAACTCGAACATGACGCCGAAGGCCAGGAGGAGCTTACCGAAAAAAGTCACATACTTGGAGAGGGAAAGCATGGGCTGCAAATCGGCCGTGGCGAACCCCAGCAGAAACCGGAGACCCAGAGGGAGAGCGATAAAATATGCGAAACAAACGCCCATGGAAAAAAAAAGGGTCGAGAACAACGTGAAGGGAACGAGGTAGCGTTTCTCTTTTTGCAGAAGGCCCGGGGCTACGAACTTCCACATTTGATAGAGAATCACCGGGGCGGCCAGAAGGATGCCCGCGAACAGAGCGACGAGCAAGTCGACCCAGAAAGCTTCCGTGGGGGAAAGGAAAATCAGGGGGCGGTTCAGCGGCTTCTGTATAATGACGAGGAGCTTGGCGCTGAAGGAGTAGGTGGCGAAAAACCCGACTCCAATTGCAATGAGACTCACGACGAGCCTTTTTCGAAGTTCCTCCAGATGCTTGAAAAAGGGCATCCGGCGGTCTTGGTCAGCCATTAACCGGGGGCTCCTTGGGCTTGTTCGGGTCTACGGGATCGATGGGGTGGTGCTGGCTGTCCAATTCGGCCAGGTGGGAATACTCCTGGGCAGGATCCACGGAGGCAGCCGGAGTCTCCTCGACCTCGAGTTCCTTGTCCAGTGTTCCTTTGAGTTCTTCCGTGGCCCGCCGGAACTCGGCGACCGCACGTCCCAGG
>DATEAK010000215.1:0-4610 GCA_035288405.1 bacterium
TCATCGAAGAACAGGATGCAGGGGGATGCCTGCTTGGCCCGCTTGAATACTTCCCGAAGTCCTTTCTCTGATTCCCCAACCCATTTGGAAAGAAGGCTCGGCGGATCCACCGTGATCAGGGTGAGTCCCAACTCTCCGGCTGCCGCATGGGCCAGCAAAGTCTTCCCGGTCCCCGATGGCCCGGTCAAGAGAATCCCTTTCGGCGGGTTCAGGCGCGAATGGGGGAGGAGGGCTCCTCCGCTGCGCACGAGTTGCAGGATGGAAAAGAGGGTCCGTTTCGTTTCTGCCAAGCCCCCTACGTCCTTGAGTGTGAAGCGCGGATGTTCCGCTAGAAACTCCCGCGTGGAAGTGGGTTCCACGACCTTGAAGGCGGCCAGGAAATCCTCCCTGGTGACCTGGATGTTCAGAGAATCCAGTTGGGGTTTCAGATCGACTTCGAAGCGGATTTGCGGGAGCAGGCGGCGCAGAGCCACCATTCCTGCCTCTTTGCAAAGGACCGCCAAATCTGCCCCGACATATCCATGAGTGATCTCGGCGAGCTCATCCAGATCCACTTCCGACGTCAGCGGCATCCGCCGGGAATGGATGCTGAGGATCTGGTGCCGCGCCGCCCGGTCTGGAACCGCGATGGTGATCTCCCGGTCGAACCTCCCAGGCCGCCGTAAGGCCGGATCCACCAACTCCGGCATATTCGTGGCGCCAATGACTACCACCTCTCCTCGCTCCACTAATCCGTCCATGAGAGCCAGGAGCTGAGCCACTACGCGCTTCTCCACGTCTCCGATTACCTGGGCACGCTTGGGCGCCAATGCATCAATCTCATCCAGGAAGATGATGCTGGGGGCGTTCCGCCGCGCTTCCTCGAATACCGCACGCAGTTTGGCTTCGCTCTCACCGTAGAATTTATGGATAACCTCCGGACCGTTTACGTGAATGAAATGGGCGCGTACCTCATGGGACACTGCTCGGGCAATGAGCGTTTTCCCCGTGCCGGGCGGACCTGTCAGCAAAACGCCCCGGGGGGGATCAATCCCCAGAAGGCCGAAAAGTTCGGGAAATTTCAGCGGAAGCTCGGTCATCTCCCGGATCAGGGCCACTTCCCGGTCCAGGCCGCCGATGTCCTCGTAGGAGACACGGTAGGCCTTCTCCGCCGAAACCTCGGGGACTTTGAACGCGATGGCTGTGTTCGTGGAAATCAGCAGCGCCCCGCGTGGCACCGCACCTTCTACTGTGAAGGAACGCGGCCGCTCTCCCAGGAAGGTGACCTGGAGATTGTCACCCAGGACGACCGGAACGCCGGAAAGAAGTTGCCGGAGATGGGGGATCTCCGCCTCGGTGGGAATGGGCAAACCTGCTTGGACGGGAGACAGGAGCAGCGACTCCGCCGGCTTGAATGGGACCTTGCGGGCTGTGGCCCATTCATCCACGCCGATCTGGGCGTTTTCCCGCGTGATTCCGTCGATCTGGATAAGACGTTGCCCGCAATGGCTGGGGGGTGCCTGGGCGGCGCGCGCCACTGTAGCTCGCCGGCCGGTGATCAGCAGTACGTCTCCCGGCACGGCGTGCAAATCTTTCAGATCCTCAGGGTCTAGACGTGCCAGCCCTCGCCCGACATCATCGAGGAATGCTTCCGTGACGCGGAATTGAATCCCCGCTGCATCCACTTCGACCACCACATCACCAATGCCCCCCAGGGTTTGATGATAAGCGAGAGGAAGATATAGACTCCCTCCAGGCTAGTTCTTTCTTGAGAAAACCAATTCTTCTATTTCTCGAATATGTCTCCGCATGCACCTCTCGGCGTTCGCCGGCTTGCGAGCCTCGATGGCCTCCAGGATGGCCTGATGCTGTTTCAGGGACCAAGCAGGCCGATCAGGGTTCTGTAACGACGTCTCCCGCGTCTTCTGGAGCAGATCCATTACACTTTCCACGATCTGTAGTAAGACATTGTTTCCGGTGGCCTCGGCAATGAGAAAGTGAAACCGGTAGTCCTCTTTGGCCCCTGTTTCACCGTGTTGGATGCGTGTCTCCTGTTTGTTCAGGACATTGCGCAACTTCTGGATTTGTTCCGCAGTGGCACGCCGCGCAGCCAATGCCGCCAGCCCCGGCTCCAGCAGCTGGCGGACCTCGAACAGCTTGCGCTGAGTGCTCCACACCTGGAAGAGAGTGGTGGTGAGGGGATCGAGTCTGCGTCCCTGCGGTAAGTCGGCGACAAATGTGCCCTCGCCAGCGCGAGCTTTAACGATTCCCAAGGATTCCATGGCACGGATGGCTTCCCGCACGGCCGAGCGACCCACCTCAAAGATTCTGGCGAGTTCTCGTTCCGACGGAAAGCGATCCCCAGAGCGCAGGCGACCGGATACGATCAGGTCCCGAACTTGCTCGATGATCCCTTCGGACACACGCGTCTTCTGGACAACACGAAAGGCCTCGGGGCTAACGACCTCCATGCAGGATCTCCTTCGTTCTGAACTGAGAAAGACTTTGTACGTAAAAAAACGACTGTCTGATCAAGTGACACTCGGTCACCGGCAGCCGCCGGAAGCGGGAAACAGGCAGAACAAGAGCTTATCCCTTGAGGAGGACATGCGGGCAAGCGGTGTGTAATGGTTGAATTAGACTCAGGTTGCCGGGCTAAGGCCCGACGGTCTGATGGTCTGACCAATCCGCGAATAAAAAAAATACGATTCGAATGGGTATTTTGTTGAGAAAATACACACCGGGTGCGGGCTCGAGCAATGACTTCCTGCAACCGACCCAGGCCTTCCATGACTGCCTTCGACTTCCCGAAAGAACGAGTAACCTAACCAACTCTTTCCTTCGGGCAGTCGCTCCGAAGTTGACCAAATCACATTAGCCCCACATTTCAAACTTGATGTGCACACCCAGGTGGCACAATAAGTCAGTTGCATTATTTTGTGAAAATTTGCACCAGACCTCTTACCTCTTTTCTGGAAATCCCCGTGGAACTTCGACTGCAAAATAGACGCGCTCTATGAAAGCGCGACCAGACTCGCTCTGGTGTTTTTTGAATCTTGCGGGATCGAGTGGGAGTTGCGAGCCAGACGTCAGGAACGGAGGTTAGCCGATTTTAGGTCCAGTGTACTCGAGTACGTAGATTCCGCCGTGGTAGCGATCCGTTATATAGATGAGCCCGTCGCTGTCCACGAAGACGTCGTTGATTTGGGGTGTTTCCTGACCGTCTGGAGCGGGAGGGATGAAATAGCCCACCTCTTCGGGGCGGAAGGGGTTGCGCAAGTCCACTACCCGCAGTCCGGCATTGTAGTAGGTAACAAATATCAGGTTCTCGCTCTGGAAAGAACCCGGACGGTTTTCATGAACGTTGTGAGGACCGAAGCGGCGGCCTCGGGTCGGGAAGTCTCCCTGGGGAACCGGGAAGCTGCTGATCGTCACCGGATTTCTTTCTTCCCGGATGTCGATGACCCATACCCGCTTTTCTCCCTCCTGGCATAAATCCTTGACAGATTCGTCCGTGGCTATCACGAGCTTCCGTCCAGGCAGGGGGAGGGTCGTATGTGTGTAGCCGCCGAAGGGAGGGCTCCAGTCCAGGCGACTGATCAACTTCGGGCTTTTGATGTCCGAGATGTTCAGGATGGCCATGCCGGCATCGACACAGGCCACATAGGCCCGATCGCCGCTGGGAATGATGCCATGGACGTAGAAGTGTTCCCGATCATACGGCTGCCAGTCGGGCGGGGTCTCTTCTCCCTCCTTGGTTCCCGGAATCCCCCAGTGGGCGAACTGCTGGGGGCGGGAAGGTTCGGAGAGATCGACGATGAGATAGACCCGCTCCCGGTAGCCGGGGAGATCGGCAGCCACGTGGGCATATTTCCCATCCGTAAACCACATGCGGTGGACGCCCTTCCCCGGAATTTCCAGGTAGGCGATTTCCCTCGGGTTCGTGGGATCCGATAGGTCGTACACTTTTATCCCTGACTGATGCTGGACACTTTTGTCCTTTGTTTTGAAGTAGGGGAGTTCCTGATTCTGGATCAGTACGTTGCCGGCGATTTGCACTTTGTGGGCGTGGGTGTTTTCCGCATGGGGGATCTGCCGGACCACCCGTGGTTCCTCGGGATTGTGGGCGTCAAGAATGGTCAAGGCCATGGGGGAAATGCCCAGATGGGCCAGGTACACATAGGGGCCCACCTTGAGAAGCTGCATGCCGTCCCCGTGGCCCCCCAGATCATTGTGCCCGACCAAGCGAATGTTCCAGCGTTCGCTCTTGCTTTCCAGTTCTCGCACGTCGGCGCTCGGACTCATAGCTTCTCCTGTAGTTAATCATTCAGTGCTCAGACCCCAGTAATTGCTGGTGGCTGAAAGCTGATCTCTGATTGTCAGCCAACGGTACCGAAGTGTCGGGCGGAAAGTCAAGGGATTTTCCCGGCGCGGGTGATGAGAAAAGGCTTTGGAAGAGGGGTGTTTTTTGTATAATGATCCCCTTCGGGAACGAGAGCGAAAAAACAGGAAGGGAGGAGATGATCTACCTCTTCTTTAGTGTCGGACTCATGGTCGGTTTTCTCGGAGCGCTGCTCGGAGTCGGGGGAGGAATTTTTCTGGTACCGATTCTCACCCTGTGGTTCAAGGTT
>DATEAK010000216.1:0-2320 GCA_035288405.1 bacterium
GACCGCCCGGCCTTCCTCAATTAATGCCACATCCGTGCTCGTTCCCCCCATGTCGAAGGAAATCAGCCGGCGTTCGCTCAGAGTTTTCCCCAAGGAGGCGGCCGCAATGGCTCCAGCCGCAGGCCCTGAGAGCAGGCATTGTGCACCCCGCACAGCGGCTCCTTGAAAGGTCGTGACACCGCCGTTGGATTGCATCAGGAACAAGCTCCGGGTCCCAACACCCCGTTCCCGGAGAGCCGCCTCCAAAGCCCCGAGATAAGCACGAAGGACCACCCCCACATAAGCGTTCAGGACCGTCGTTGACATCCGGTAGTATTCACGGATTTGTGGAAGGACGTGGCAAGAAAGTGAAATGTGGCAACCGGGCAATTCCTCTTGGAGAATCTCACGGAGACGCAGTTCATGAATCGGATTGAGGAACGAGAAGAGAAGGCAAACCGCCACCGCCTCGACTCCCGCCTCCCTAAACCGGGCGATGGCGTGCCGGGCCTGCGTTTCATCGAGGGGTGTAAGTATTTCGCCCCGGGCGCTGATCCGCTCCTCGACCTCAACGGTAAGGCGGCGCGAAACCAGTAAGCGGGGACGCTCAAACTCGATGTTGTAAGCAGCCGGTCCGAATCCCCGGGTCTGGTCCATGACTTCATAAACAGCCGTGAAACCCCGGGTGACCAGGAGACCGGTCTTTGCACCCCTTTCTTCGAGGACCGCGTTGGTGGGGACGGTGGTGCCGTGGATGAAGGCTCCAAGGTTGGCAGGTATCAGCCCTTCAGACGCCAGGCGCTCAACACCTGCCAGTACGGCACGGGAGGGGTCTGAGGGCGTCGAAGGGACCTTGACCACCTTGAGCACATCCTGTGCCGGATCCCAGAGAACCAGATCGGTAAACGTTCCTCCGACGTCTACTCCAAGCCGCGGTTGCGTCACTTATTCCCTCCTGACAACTCTTCAGCAATTGCGCTAGCGGGCGTAGAGGGAATCAATAAATCCTGAGGCTTGGATCCTTTGCACAAAGGAGTTGTCGAAGAAGTCCTCGGGCTTCATCTGCTTGCCCTTGGGACTCTTGGCCACATCCAGGACCGCTTTGACTTCTTCCGCCGTCATGAGGGGAACTTTCGGGAAAACATCAAGGTACTCATCGTAGACCGCATCTAGAACCTGCCTGTCCTCGGTCTTCAAATACTTCCCCAGGGCCCTCTCCGCGGTCTCTCTGTCCTTACGGATGACGGAAATCGCCTCGATGTGGCCTCGAACATAGCGGGTCACGGCCTCACTGTTCTCCCGGGCAATTTTCCTGGGAGTAAGCACACCGACAAAAAGAAAAGGGATCTTCAGCTTGGTAATGCTCGCAATGAGCTTAAGCCCGCCAGCCTGGGCTTGGAGTGTCGTCGGGGCCGACATGACCCCGGCGGCGGCGTTGCCTGACTTTACTGTGCTCAGAAGAGCCGGCATAGTACCAGCATAAAGAATTCTTACGTCCTTGTCCGGAGCCAGCCCCGAGCGGCTTAGGGTAATGCGGGCAGCATAATCCGTTGAGGCAGCGGGCTGGGTCACAGCGACCACTTTTCCTTACCAATATCTTCGCTTCCACCCACCATGGCCTGCACTGCCGTCGTCGCCGCCAGGTATTTGAGCTGCAGATCCAGGCCATGCTTGGCGAACAGACCCCAGCACGTATCGCCGAATGCTTCGCCTTCCCCCCATGAAATATCCCTCCCTACGGGATCGGAAAAATTAATCCGCCCCACTATCCCACCAGGAAGCCCCCGCCCCGCCAGCGCGCGGAGAGGGCCGGGTGGACGAGTTTACCCCATTGTCGTTCCTTCCCAGGGTCTTCAGCAGGGAACCGTATCCTTCAATCTTCTCCCGGATATGGAGCCGATGGAGAGAATACCAGAGGTTCGCCAGTGAACTGCTCACGGCCGGCTTGCCCGTCTCTTCTTCCAGAAGGGAGATGATGGAAGCCGTGGGCCAGCGCGGACAGGGAATAAAGATGCCGTCCGCTTCCGGAGCCTCAAGATACAATTTCTTGGCAATCTTGTAGGCCGCATACGCGGGCTGCTCCGCGATTGCAGAATTGAGCTGGATGCCCAACCCTCCGATCCTTAGAACTTCGAAGCCCGCTGCGGTTAAGAAGCGGGCCATCCGCTCGTTGAGAACATCTTCATGGGGAGTGGCCACCACGAGCTTCTTCACGCCCAGGTGCCTCAAGGACTCCACTTCACAGGTAATCCCCGGCGCCACGGGAACACCGACCTTGGCGCTGAGGCGCTCCGCAATTTCCGTGTCGCTCCCGAACCCAAGCTTGGTAAACATCGGGGAG
>DATEAK010000217.1:0-2403 GCA_035288405.1 bacterium
CCGTCCTTCTCGTAGCCTCAAAAACCGACGGGTCTCCCAGGTGGACGGGCTCCGGCAGGTAATTGACCTCGCTGCAGGCCGCTTCGCAGGCCCGACAGCCAATGCAGCGAGTCGTATCCACCAGCATGCCCAGAGAATCGCCAGCTCTTGGGCGTGGAGTTGCGGCCAGGACTTTCTGGGATCGGCTAAGGAGTCCAGCGCTTGCGGTGGCGGCGGCAATTTTCAGGAAGAACCTGCGGTTCATCTTCATTTTGCCAACACCTCTCCGTTCCCCTCCAGGACCTTCAGTGAGAACGCCCCTTGCCGGAGGTCCCCAGCAGAAGCGACGCGGTCCCCCTGCGGGCCAGCCGGAGCAGACCGGCTGCCGCCAGGCAAACCACCATCCCCAGGATGACGAAAGGCAGCGCCAGAAAATAAATCCCGCCCAGGATGGGTCCGAGGATGCAAACCAGACAGCCGGGAATCGGCAGCTGAATATAATCCGGCTGTCCGATCGGTCCCAGGATCTTGCCGTTGCGCGGGACGATCTGGATCTGTCCGGTTTCGGTCTGAATGTAAACCCCCTTGGGAACCGGGATGCCAGAGTCCACTCTCTTCAGGATGTCCACTTCAATTCCTCCAGAACCCCGACTCAGGACGTATGGAAAAAGGTCCGGGTCAAAGCTCTCCACTCCCTGTCATGAAGTTTCGAAGCGGGCCGGCTCACCAATTCACCGCCGTCCGCAGCCGAGGCGCCCAACTCCGTGTAGAAGAACTGGTAGAGTCTCTCGATTTCCCTCTCAAGCCATTCCCGGGCCACATCACCCGAGAGCAAATTCCGGAATTTCCCGGAAACCGGTTTCACGAGAAAAGTCCAGCCGCGGCCGAAAGGATCCTGGTTCAAAGATGACCCGTCCCTGTTCAAGCCTTCGTTCACTTCGACCACAATCCCGTCGACAGGAGAGGCAATCCTTGCTTTCCTCAAACCACACTCCACTTCCATGGCAGACTCACCCGTCCAGACCCAGGCTCCCTCGTGGGGCAAAGAGACTTTCCTTGCACCGTCCATCAGCTTCTGGGCAAAATCATCAACGCCCACCCGGATCGCTCCGTCTTCTTCCAGCTTCGCCCAGGCATGTCCGGAGTGATAGAAGAGGTCCGGATGCCAGAAGAAACCATCGACCTTCTGTAATCCTCTGATCCGATGGATAATGGTTCCCTTCGCCCCGATGGCTGCCCAGACGATGAAACCTAGAGTGCCAACCACCATGAAACCGATAATGGTAAGAACAAGCGCCAGAATCATTGTTCACACCTCCTCAGGCGCCCCCCGCCTTCAGTGCTTTCTCCTTCTCCTCCAGTTCAGTCTGTCCCTCATGGATCTCCTTGAGCCGGCGGCTGATTTCCTGGAAGAGAGGACAGGCCACATAGTTGTCGTGACTGCATGGGCTCGACGTCTGTACCCGGGCCTTGGGCACAAACTTTCGAATCGGATACGCCCTGCAAAACACCACGGTCATCTCGGTGAGAAAGGGACATTTCATTTTCCCTACCTCCTTTCGTTGCCTCCCGCTTCCTAAAGATTGCAGGGGATGTGCCAAATCCGGTTCACAGGATTTTGATGGAAGTGCGCATTTACAAGGAGTTAGAAGTCGATCTTCGGAAAAATCGAGAGGTCGAGAAGGGGAGATGATGAGAAATGAAACAGAGTACCGTGTGACGGACGCTGAGGACTGATTTTCAATGCATTCAGGATGTAGAAGAACGCTACAGACCTGGTGAGCTTTTCAACAACTCACCCCTGCGCCGGGCTCCCGGCGGGGCTGCGGCCGCGATAGACCAGCCATTTGGCAATTTCTAACAGGACGAAAACTCCGGCCCCGATGTCGGCCCGCTTCAAGGCCGGCGCATCGTTCGCTGTTCCAGGCATTCCGGCGTCAGGCGCGCCGTGACGCTCGGGCCGAGGCGCCAAGCGTTGCCTCCTCCCCTCCCTCGTCTCCTCCGCTCCCCGCCGACTTGCCGGGGGCCGCGAGGCCCTCGCCACTCTGGCCGGCGGCGGGTTCCCCAGAGGGACGGACGACGAGGGAGGCCAGGACTGAGCACGCCAGGATGGAGAGCACCACGGCCAGCGACACCACAGTTGGGATCTTATAGAAGTCAGAGATCAGCATCTTGACCCCCACGAACATGAGGACGAAGCAGAGCCCGACCTTGAGGTAGCGGAACAGCACCATGATCCCCGCCAGCAGGAAGAACAGGGCGCGCAAGCCGAGGATGGCAAACACGTTGGATGTGTACACGATGAACGGATCGCGGGTGATGGCCAGGATGGCAGGTACCGAGTCCACCGCGAACATGATGTCGGTCGTCTCGACCGTAATCAGAACAGGAATGAGTGCTGTTGCCACCAGCCGTCCCTCCCGC
>DATEAK010000218.1:0-3584 GCA_035288405.1 bacterium
CGGGTTAACCCCCTACTTTCTCCCGAGAGATAAAAATAATGGAAACCTTTTCTTCGGGCCAGGCGCCGGCAGCGAACAAGAGCATAGAGATCAAACCAAAAACGGTTCCCGAAGCCCCCTGCGGGCAAAGAGCGAAGAAAGTAGGTTTTGAGATTCCCATGGGGGACAAGCCCCAGATCCTCCCACAAAGTCTCGCGCCTGAATGGTTCCGGAAGTCCGGAGACCAGGGCCACTCGACATCGTGAGCGGGCAAACGCGTGAGCTTTCCGCATGAGACTCACAAAGGATTCATACGATCCGGGAATCGCCGGCATCCCGATGAAAACCAGCGCGGGCCGGGGAGGCCACTTTGCGTGGAGCCGCTTGCGGTTCTGTTCGGAAATATTTTCTCCCCACTTGGGAATCCGAGCAAAGCTGCGGTTCTGAAAATGATGTACCCAGGCATCTTGTACTTTTACAGAGAGGTAACCGGCCCGGCGGGCGCGCTCGCAGTAGTCGTTGTCTTCGAAATTCCCCATCCCGAAGGATTCATCCAGGAATCCGATGGAATCAATGACTTCCCGCTTTATGAGCAAGCAAAAGCCGCTGCAATGCTCGATCTCTTCGAATTTCCCGGCGTCGCGGGCAAGCCTTGACCGCACTTCCAGCCATCGTTTCTCGGACCAGTCTCCCCCCACGTTCCCCAGAGGATTGATCAGGCCGATCTCGGGGCGCGCGACAGCCGCAGCAGTCATGCGGGAGAGCCAGCCTTCCGTCACCAAAGTATCGTTGTTGAGCAGGCACACGTAAGGCGACGTGGAGGCCCTCAGGCCCTGATTGACGGCCTGCACAAAACCCAGGTTCGTCGGGTTGGAAATGACAACCAGTTTTTCTCCCAGTGAAGCGGCGATCCCCCGCAGGTATTCGCTCGTGCCGTCCGTGCTGCCGTTATCGACCACGATGAGGCGCGACAACTCCGGCGTGTGACGGAGTATGCTCTCGATGCAATCCTGCGTGTAGGAAAGTTGATTCCACAGCGGCATGATCAGGTCGCAAAGCGGCCTGCCATATTCCTCCACTGAAATCGCTTCGATTTTATCCGTCTCCTCTATTCTTGTTTTCTCAGGAGGCTGCCGTAGAGATTTTCCACTTCACGGGTCACGCGGCTCCAATCAAATTCCCGCTCCACCCGGGCCCGGCCCCATTCAGCGAGAGCGCGGCTTCGTGCAGGATCGTCCAGAAGAGAGCAAATAGCGCCAGCCAGTTGCTCCGGATCTTCCGGATGGTCCAGCAAAATTCCGTTGCGGCCGTCGCTGACCGCTTCCGGAATGCCGCCCCGGCGGGAGGATACAATGGGCAGTCCACTGGCCGCAGCCTCCAAGAAAACCATTCCAAAGGCCTCCCCTTCAAGGGAGGGGGCCACAAACAGATCCCCCAGGAGATAATAGCGGTGAATTTCAGACGGCGGGATCACGTCCAGGAACTTGATTCGATCCCCGTAGGGACGTGCCATGGACATGGCGGACTTGGCATATTCCATGCGCTGTCCGTCTCCCCTCGAATCACGCCGGATCTCACCAATGACAACAAGAGCCGCATCAGGGTGGCGTTGCAGCACCCGGGGAAAAGCAGAGATCAGAGTATTGATCCCTTTCTCCGGAGAAACCCGCCCCACAAACAGAATCACCTTGGAGTCCTCGACTCCCAACTCCCGGCGCAGCCGCCGGGATTCCTCGGGAAGTTCCCAGCGGGGGCGAAACTTCTGCGTATCCACTCCATTGGGCAAGACGACTCTCTCTCCCTGGAATCCGCCGAAGGACTCGCAGGCGAAATCCAGTATGTACCGGCTGCATCCCGCCAGCACGTCAAACTCGGGCATCACTGCGCGAGCAGCCGTGAATTTATTGTGCACATGGAGCACGATGGGCACATGCGCTCCCGCTAATTCTTTGCGCATCGCCCCCAGAAACTGAAAGCGGTTGTGGAGGTGGATGACGGCCGGGCAAACTCCGGCCACGAACCGTGCAATGCGCTGTTCCAGCGGGTACGGATCGATCCGGGTAATCTTCTTGAAGAGACGGGTGTAAAGAGCACCGAACCGGACCCGGCGGTGGTGTACCCCCCGGACCGTTTCCAGCACGGGACGCTGTGGATCCCAGCAGGAAATGATCCAGGGCTCGTAAGCCGTCATGCGTCCGGCCACCTCATCAATCCAGGTCTCTACGGCAGCCCCTTTAACGGGGGGAACCGGATGGAAACCGGGAGCAATGAGTGCAACTTTCTCCATGGGAATTTGCTCCTTCACGTCCGACTCAGGACGCCCCCTTCACCCTCCCCTCTCCCCCCTGCGTGGCATAAGCGCTAACTTAGAGTTTCTTCCCTATTATTCCCCCCCTTTTTAAAGGGGGGTGAGGGAGGATTTCTGCATTTAGCCGTTGTGCAGAGCGCTTTCGCTGTCTGTCAAATTCTTGCGCAACTCCCCCGCTTTCTCTTTGAGATTCGAGTTGGACATCAACCTCTCTCGATCCTCTCAAAATCCCCCCTGCCCCCCTTTTTCAAAGGGGGGTTATGTTAGCGCTTATGCCCCTGCGTGGGGAGAGGGTGCTTTCAAGAGCTTGCGATACTCGTTCTCCAGCGAGCGAGCCACCTGATCCCAACTAAATCTCGACAGGACTCGCCGCCGCCCTTCCTTTCCCATGCGAACACGCAACTCCGGATCCGCCAGGAGGAGGAGAATCTTTTCGGCCAGTCCGGACGGATCTCCGGGCTCCGTGAGAAAGCCGGTGACCCGGTCTTCAGCCACCTCGGGAATCCCTCCCACACGAGTGGCCACCGCAGCAACTTCACACGCCATGGCCTCGCACAAAGAGATGCCGAAGGTCTCGTCTGCGATGCTCGGGAGAACGAAAACATCGCCCAGGGCCAGATAGCGGGGTAGGTTTTCGCGCGCAACGGAACCGACAAAAACAACTTTATCCGAGATCGCCAGATCCCGGCTCACAATTTCCAGGCTCCGGCGCTCTTCCCCGTCTCCGATGATCAACAGTTTCACCGCAGCGCGCCGTTGCACGACCCGTTTGAGAGCCGCGACGAGATCCTTGACCCCTTTCCAGCCGATGAGACGTCCCACATAGAGGATCGTTTGTTCTTCCGGACGAATCCCCAGAGTTTCCCGTAAGGACGGGTCCGCAGGAACGGGCCGGAATTCTCCCGGATCGATCCCATTGTAGATGACCACCGGCAGGATTCCGTAGCGCTCCTGCACCTGGCGCGCATTAAATTCGCTGCAGGAGACCGCCGCATCCACGGTGCGGACCCAGAAACGATCCGTGCAAAAGAAATCCCGGCCGTGGCATCCGAGCATCACCCTCACTCCGCAAAGGCGCTTGGCCAGAGCCGCCGCCGGCAGGTCGTAGGGCTTATGAATATGCAGGACGTCGTAGCTTCCCCGAATCACGGCGGGCAAAGCGCGGGGCGCGAAACTGAGACGCTCGCCGAGCTTGCGAAAACGGTTGCCCAGGTTCGGAATACGGGAACGGGAAAGAAAAGGATAGGAAAAGACCCGCACCCCATCCGGATGGGGCTCATGATAGTTGCCCCGCCCG
>DATEAK010000219.1:0-17149 GCA_035288405.1 bacterium
GGAAGGAATGATAGTGGAAGTACCTAACGAGGGACATACGGAAAGGCAAGAGACCCCTGCAGATCAGGTAGAAAAAGAAGGGATACGCGAGATTGCTTTAGAGAGCCCAAAGCCACGTAAGAAAAAGCCTTTGAAAAAAGAACACTCAGCTATCGTCGCCCCGTCGGGGGAGTAACGAGGATTTAGGGGTTTAGCAACTATCAAATCAAAAACTATTGAGTCGCCAGCAAATCCCGTACTCGTGAGAGAATGAAGCCGACAGCAGGCCAGCGGCTTTGTAGGTTTACATTTTAAGAGGTGAGGGAAGTCGACTGCCCCGGTGCCCAATATTCTTGACCGGTTGCAAACTCTGTCATTCAAAATCGGGCGTGGCCGTCGACCTCCCAGGCGATCAGCGAGAACTACAGTATGTTGAGTAATCTCGAGGGTCGCGAAACACTAATCTGGAAGAAATGTGGACAATGAGACTCTGAAGTAAGCCTGTATTTTATTTTCTCTGTGTCCGGGGTTCGTCATAGCTCTCGAGGCTTACGGAGCTTCCGCGTCGAAATAGACTATGAGAAAGGTCTCTCCCAAATTGGCCAAGGTGACCTTTAGTCAATATGGACAATAGCAAAAAGGAGGGTCGTCATGGAAGAAAAATACGTAGATATGAGAGAACACCTACCCCAACTTTCCCTTAAAGAAAGAAATAGACGGTGGGCTGCAGTTTGGGAGGAGATGGGCTTGAACGAATTAGACTGTCTTCTTCTCATAGGGAATGATCGTTTCTTCGGATTGGGAGATACCAATTGCAGGTATTTGACCCAAATTTCGGGACAAAGGATGGGTACTGTTGTCATCTTCCCGTTACAAGGCACTCCCATCGTTTTTGCTGCTCCGCCTCATATGCATGACAAACCCTTCCCAGTTTACAAAGCCTTTAACGATTGGATAACCGAGACCAGGTGCTTACCAGGTCTGAAACCAGTTGTTGAATCATTGAAAACCATGGGGTATGAACAGGGAAATATTGGTTTGGTCGGATTCACGGGGGGTTTCAGAAGTAGTACCATTTCTTATCAAGAATATCAATTTTTGCTGAAAGAATTACCCAAGGCCAATTTTATTGAGGCGGGGCATATATTAGACAGGATTCGCATGATTAAAAGCTTAGAAGAGATCCAGATGTTGAAGAAATCAGGAGAAATTGCCCGTCTAAAGATTGAGGCTATGATAGAAATGGCAGTACCCGGAGTAAAGGAATGTGAGCTCTATGCCGAAATGGTAAAAAGGGAAATTAGTCATGGAGGCGAGGCTTTCGTATTCAATTTGCTTGCTTCAGGGTCAATAACTGATTCAGAACATATCCAACATCTTCTCCACGGAAGGGGTCAGCCTCTCTCTCCTACTACCCGCACTTTAAAAAAAGGTGATTTAATTATTACTGAATTTCACACTAGTTACGGAGGGTATTTAACGGCTTGTGAAAAATCTGTATTTATTGGTAAACCACCAAAAGAACTTCAGCGAATCCATGATATTGCTGTTGAATGCGCTGAAATGGGAATCCAAAAATTAAGACCTGGAGTAACTATAGGGGAAGCGGCGGAGGCTTTTCGAGAGCCAGTAAGAAGGGCCAATATGGATTATATCGAATTGGGATTTCATGGTCATGGTATGGCATCTCCAGAATTCCCTTTTATAGTCTACGAGAAATTTGGAGAGTATGGTTCAGCCTCTATCGAGCTAAAAGAAAACATGGTATTTGGAACTAATATTGATATCCATGACCCATGCTGGCGAAAGGATGTAGGAATTATGGGGCCGGGGGATACCATTTGGATTACCGCAAAGGGGCCAGTCAAACTAATTGAAACACCTCTCGAATTCGCTACAACCTAAAGGGGTATCCGTTCATGTTCGATATGGACGCACCAAGGATTGTACCGCACTCGGTTTCCTGGACACTCGTCAACGCACTCATGCTGCCTGTTCTTCCCGTGCTGCTGCACGAGCTTCGGCCGATGAACTCTCACCAATTACCACTCGGGCCTCCGCCGGAGTATAGCGGCCCCCAATCGAACTGCAACCGCAGCCCTCGGGCACTGGACAGCTGTTGGAATGGATCGAGGAGGAGTAAGCATTGCGTGGTAAATGAACGGTCGCTCTTTATTCTAAGGTCGCTGAAAAGGTTGATAGGAGGTGTGGAATGGGTAGGCGTATGAGGTTGTGGATTCTCCTTGCATGTTTATTTCCCGGCCTAGGCTACGTGCAGTCCTCGATTCCCTCAAAGTCCGCTCCTTCCACGCTGGCCAGCGTCATTGCGGAGGCCCGGCGGGAAGGAGTTCTGGAAGTGGTGTGGTCGGAGGTCACTCTGGGAGGATCGAAAGGGCTGGTGGCCATGGAAAAGTTGGTGAACCAGAAGTATGGCCTGAACCTAAAATTTCATTTTACCCCCGGACCGTCCATGTCCTCAATAGGAACTCGATTGCTCCAAGAAAAGCGGGCAGGAGTGGTGTCTTCTAGCGACGTCTACATAGGGATGAGTTCGCACTTTCCGGAACTGTTCAAGGGAGATGTATTGCAGGCGGTGGAGTGGAGGACGCTGTTTCCATACATCCCGGAGAGAGCGGTGGAATTGGGCGGACGGTTAGTGTGGATATGGTCTGCTCCTCTTGGCGTTGCGTACAACACGAATCTCGTGTCACCCGAGGACATCCAGCGGATCTCCGACGTTCTCAAACCCAAATGGAAAGGGCGCATAGCTTCCACTCCCTTTGCTACCGGATTCGATCTCTGGGCAGATATGGTTGGAGAGGAGAAGGTAGATGCCTTTATGCAGAGTTTTGCCAGGGAATCTGTGCGAGGATTGATTCGCTGTGGCGAAGAGCGGAGGATCGCAAGCGGCGAATTTGCCATGCTCGTGTTTGATTGTGCCGACTCCTTTGCTCGAGAACTAAAGGACGCTGGAGCACCTATTGATTTCGTGATTCCCCTTGATGTGGCGATGATGTATCCCTTTTATGCAGGGATACCGAAGAACTCAGCCCATCCCAATGCGGCCAAGCTCTACATAGCTGCTTTGCAGACCAAGGAGGGGCAAGACATTCTCTGGGATATGTCCAGGCAGGGTTCGCACCTCATCAAAGGTACAAAGTACACGGCCGTATTTGAGAAAGAGTTCCGTGACATAAAAAACTACAAGGTGTTTACCGCGGACTATTTGATCGAGCATGGCGATCGTCTACAGAAAATCCTCAATAAGTATCAGCAAATGTTGTTGAGCGGTAAGAAGTGAAAGCTTAACGCCGCCGCTTTTGAACTGTACTTCAAGCGAGAGAAAATAACTCTGGGAGATTTGTGGCGGGCACCACCTCCTCTCGGGTATCTAACACCATGGAGTGGGCTACGGCGGGAAGACGTTTGTTTGAAGGTACTTCTTACCCTGACCTGAGGACCCGCTGGGCCAACCCCTCGCGGACGAGCGGAGGCTCAGAAGCGATTCATAGAAAGGAAAAAGTCGAATGGGAAGCGAAGACCTACGTCAATATCTTAAACGCATCGAAGCTGCCGGCAAACTCAAGAGAATCAGTAAAGAGGTGGACGGCGACTGGGAACTCTCCGGTATCTCCCGCTCAGTTTGGAAGCGCTTTAGCGATCGTCACCGCTTTGCACTCTTGTTCGAAAACGTGAAGGGCCACCACGGACAGCGGGTAGTTGTGGGAGCCTTTGGCCAATCTCGAGACCTATACGCGATGGCCTTGAATGTCACGCCTGATCGCATTCACGAAAGATGGTCTCAAGCGCTGAGTAGCCCTCTAATGCCTGTCATGGTGGGATCCGGTCCAGTAAAGGAAAATATCTTCAAGAATGATGACGTAGACCTTTTTCAGCTACCTATGAGCAAATGGCACCCCTTCAATAAGGCCCCTTACATCACAGCGGGAAGTGCGGTCACTAAGGATCCTGACTCAGGATGGTGCAATGTAGGAACTTACGCAAGTATGCTGGTCAACAAGAACTTGCTGACTCTTCGCGGTGGCTTCTACCAGCATATGGCGCTCCACTATGAGAAGTACGAACAACGAGACCAGGAGATGCCGATTGCAGTGGTCGTCGGTCCTCCTCCGGTAGTTGGCATGGCTTCTGTTGCTGAAGTACCTTACGGTGTCGAAGAGTATGCTGTCGCTGGTGGTTTGCAAGGAGAGCCAATCAAGCTAGTGAAGTGTGAGACCATCGACCTGGAAGTTCCGGCGGATGCAGAAATTGTTATCGAAGGAGTGGTGCCACCTCACGTGCGTGAGTCTGATGGACCACATGTAGACCATTGTGGGTTTCAGTTGCCGGTTCGTCAGATGCGCCGCTTCGAAGTCAGATGTATCACCCACCGAAACCAGCCTATTTACCAGGAATATGATGAGGGGCTTCCACCAAACGAGAGCACCATTATAAGAGGTATTGGCCTCGAAGCCATTCTCTGGCACAAGCTGGAAAGAGGGCTTGGGTTGACGGGAATCAGAGGGATACGTGCGACAGAGGGTTCTGCAGGTTGGGGCACCTGGATTGTGGCAATCGATAAATTTACCGACGCGGACCCCGCTCGCGTGGCTGCTGGACTGCTAGCTGGAAGCTGGTGTGGGAAGAGGGTAATCGTGGTCGACAGCGACATAGATATCTATGACGATACCGAGATAGAATGGGCTCTCGCCTTTTGTGTTCGATGGGATCGGGATATGTTCCTGTTTCCGCGCCTCGGATACCATCCCCTAGATCCGTCAATTGCTTCTCACGAACAGCATATTGGAGGGGTAGCTACGCAGGCCATTGGGAGTAGGATTGACTGGCCTCCGGCCATCGTTATTGACGCTACGAAAAAATCGTGGTTCCCGAAGGTTGGAAAGTATCCACAGGAAACCTACCGTGCGGTTGAGGAGAGGTGGAAAGATTATGGGTTACCTCCCCTTGACAAATGAGCTGGGGCGAATGCTCCAGTGCCCAGGGTTCTTGGACGATATGCAAACATGCTATGGTTCTAAATACTATATACTATGATTCATACTCTCGGCGGTCCCTTGCCCGATACCGGATTCCGCTATGAAGGTATACCTTGGACAAACCGCGAGATATTTCCCTCAGCCCGATTTCCCTTTCGAGCTTTGGGACCTAATAAACCATGAAGCGTGGAATCAGATATTGAATAAAAGCAAGGGGGGAAAAGTTCGGTTGACAGACCCGGAGGGTACGGATGTGAGCTTTACCCTCCCCCCGGGCCAGCTCCACTATCCGCCTGGGGATCTCTCGGGGAAGCTTCCGATCCGAGCGACGGCCTCGATTGCCATGGATGACCCCTTTGATTCCCTCCTTTCTGATCCAGGCCTTGATCCGATAGGTGTGGCGCTCAGAGAGCCCAAGCACCAGGGCCGCCTCGGCCATCGTCATCTCCCCTCTAAAGACCCTCTGGATAACTTCCACTCGCTTCTGCTCTCTCATCGTCAGGACTAGGGTTGGTTTCCATGGCCTGACATAATCACATGGCAGTTAACCCCTGACAGAATTACTTTGCTACCACATAGGGGAAAATGCTTATTGTTTAACCATCCATTATGTACTAAAGTTTCTGCCTCCGTGTGCGCCGTTTGAGGTATAGAACCAGAGACAAGGGATATGGAAGAAATCAGCACCGATTTACGTCCAGGGAGGGTCGGAATGATCCGCCATCTTAACATCGGCATCAGGCACGTTCTGCTCATGCTCAGTGCAGTTCCTGCCTTCATTATTCTTCTCCTTGTCGCTTTGATTCTTTGGGTGGGGCTCGTAAAAGATGTGAATTCCGGCATCTTCAGTAGCGGCATGACCCTGGATCACTACCGGGCCCTGCTGGCGGATCCGCTGATCTACCGAGCCGTATTCAACACGGCGGAGTTTACCCTGGTGGCTATGAGCGTGGCCTTTGGGATAGGCGTTCCTCTGGCCTGGCTGGCTGAGAGGTCCAGTCTTCCGGGGAAGGGGGTTATTTATGTTTTGATGGTCTCCGGGTTGCTCATTCCCGGCGCGTTTATCGCAATGGGGTGGGTGTTTCTCTTTCATCCGGAGATCGGGATCATCAACACGGCAGTGCGGAGCCTGGTGGGATCGGACCACAGTGTGATAAATATCGTCACGGTTCCTGGAATGGGCATTATCCAGGGACTCAATTTGGTTCCCGTGGTTTTCATCACCCTTGGACCCGGCTACCGGGCGATGAACCCCGCCGTCGAAGAGGCCGCGCGAGTCCACGGCTTGAGCTTGCTGGGAACGCTGCACCGAATTTCTCTCCCCTTGCTTCTGCCTTCCATCATGGGGGCCTTTCTCTACGTCCTTACCATTGCCATCGCCGCCTTCGACATCCCTGCCATTATCGGACTGTCGAACCGGATACTTACCTTCAGCACCTTTGTCTATATCAGCGCGAATCCCCGGGAAGGGTTGCCGAACTACGGGGTCGTCGGTGCGCTGAGTAGTGTGATGATCTTTTTTGCGCTTTTGTCCTGCTGGATGTACGTGAGCGTTCTGAAGCGCTCTTACAAGTACGCGGTCGTGACCGGGCAGGGGTACAGCTCCCGGCTGGTGAAACTTCGGGGTAAGACGGTTGCCGTTGTCTGGATCCTGATCGGTCTTTATTTCTTTTTTACCATTGTCATGCCGGTGCTCGTTCTAGCTTGGGCTTCAGTGATGCGCTGGTTCCGGCCGCCGTCGCTTTCCGCTTTGAAGCTCGCTTCGCTGGGGAATTTCCGGGACGTGGATTGGAGCATGGTCCTTGTGGGGGCAAAGAATTCCGCAGTGCTGATGCTGCTCGTACCGACTTTGGTGCTCGTTTTCAGCGGCGCGATTGCCTGGATCGTCGTGCGTTCGCGCTTTCACGGAAAAGTGGCGCTGGATTTCAGCGCGTTTGTCCCCCATGCGGTACCGCATATCATTTTTGCATTCAGCATTCTGGTCGCGGCTTTGTTTCTTTTGCAGAAAATCCTGCCGATCTACGGCAAACTCACGATTCTCATCGTCGTATACACCTTGGTGTGGCTGGCCTTCGGCACGCGCGTCCTCAGCAGTTCCCTCGTGCAACTCCACAAAGAGCTCGAAGAAGTAGGACGTGTGAGCGGCATTCCCGGTCGAGTCATCCTGTGGAAAATTGTGCTGCCTCTTTTGCGGCCCGCAATTTTGTCCTGTTGGCTGTGGATGGCGCTTCTTACCTTCAGAGAATTTACCATGGCTGCCATGTTGGCTACCACCCGTTACAACATGACGCTGCCCATCGTGATCTGGTCCTACTGGAGCGGCGGGCAGAGCGGCCGGGCCTCCGCGGTGGCACTGATCGGATTCCTCATCCTGGTGCCGATGGTGGCCGCTTACTGGATCATCGGCCGGCGGTTTACGGCCCATGGGATGACAAGGGCGTAAGGGTCGTGATCCCCGGGGACAGGATGCATCGAACTGTTTCCGCATTCTTGTAAAGTTGCAGGGGATCGAGCGTGATTGAAATCCTGGGAGTGAGCAAAGTCTTTCGGGTGGGAACAAAGCAGGTCCACCCGCTGCGAAACGTGACACTCGACGTCCGGGAAGGCGAGTTTTTCGTTCTTCTGGGGCCTAGCGGTTCCGGAAAAAGCACTTTGCTCCGCTGTGTGAGCGGTTTGGAAGAACCCGACGAGGGGGAGATTTTGTTGGACGGCCGCGTGGTTTTCTCCAAATCGAAGGGGATCGTCCTGGATCCCGCGGACCGAGGAATCGGAATGGTGTTTCAGTCTTATGCGATCTGGCCTCATTTGAGCGTACTTGATAACGTCACCTTGCCGCTCATTCGCGGAAAAAAGCGGATGCCCAGGCGCCTGGCCGTCGAAAAAGGCCGGGAAGTCCTCAAGCTCGTGCAAATGGACACTCTGATGGAGAGACCCGCTTCATTGCTGAGCGGCGGACAGCAGCAACGAGTCGCCGTGGCCCGCGCATTGTCCATAGAACCGAAGGTCTTGCTCATGGACGAGCCTCTGAGCAATCTCGATGCGCGCATGCGGGAAGAAGTCCGGGAGGAAATTAAGAACCTGACTCGGCAAATCGGGATTACGGTGCTCTACATCACCCATGATCAGATCGAAGCGATGGCTCTGGCCAGCCGCATCGCGGTTTTGGCCAACGGGGAAGTTAAGCAGGTGGCCTTGCCGAGAGAAGTCTACAAGAAGCCCGCGAGTCATGAAGTGGCCACCCTCTTGGGGACAATTAACTGGCTGTCGGGAAGGGTCATTCGCGACGGGGTCGTAGAGACTCCTATCGGAGAAGTTCGGATCGGCACGGAAGGGCTCCGAAACAACGATAAGATTTTATTGGGAATCCGGCTTGAGCATCTTTGCGTGGCCTCAACCGGTGCGGCTGTGGAGAACGAGTTCCCGGCCGAAGTGATATCGCAAACGTTTTTGGGTGATCAGATCTGGTATCACCTTCGAGTCGGCTCGACTCGGATGGTATGGAAAACCTTTGCCGACGTCGATCTGCCCAAAACCGTTTACGCCAGGCTCCCGAAAGAAAAGATATTGGTTTTTGGAGAGGGATGAAATTCGGATCGTTCGGCCCAGTAAGCCGGGAGGAAAATCGCCTAGTTCGTGCAGAGACAAAGCCGTTTGAAACGGCTTGGAGAAGAGGAGGCGCAATGAGTCGGAAAATCGCATTATGGGTTCTTTTCGCGTGTCTACTGCCCGGGGTCATTTACGCACAGTCCTCGGTTCCTTCCAAGTCCGCCGCGCCCACGCTGGCCAGTATTATTGCAGGGGCCCGGCGTGAAGGGCGCCTGGATCTGGTCTGGTCCGAGAGCTCCATGGGAGGGTTTAAGGGGACGGCGGCTCTCGAGAAGCTCATTAACCAGAAGTACGGCCTCAATCTTAAATTTAATTTTACGGCGGGGCCGGATATGACTCTGATGGCCACTAAGGTCCTCCAGGAAAACAAGGCGGGTGTTGCCGCGACGAGCGATGTCTACCTCGGAAACGGGGCTCTCTTTGCGCCTTTGTATAAAGCGGATGTCCTGCTTCCCGTGGAGTGGAGAAATCTGTTCCCCTACTTTCCGGAGAAGGCGGTGGAGTTAGGGGGACGGGCGCTGTGGGTTTGGTCCGGCGACCGAGGGATCGACTACAACACGAATCTCGTGGCGCCTGCGGATGTTCCCAAGAATACGACCGACATTTTCAACCCCAAATGGAAGGGGAAAATCGCCTCTACGCCGTATGCGGCGGGTTTTGATCGCTGGGCGGATATGATCGGTGAGGAGAAGGTGGATGCCTTCATGGAGGTATTTGCCAAGGAGTATGTGAGAGGGCTCATTCGCTGCGCGGGAGAAGAAGAGAGAGTGGCGCGGGGCGAATTTGCCATGCTCGTGTTTAACTGCTCCAACAATGAGGTTCTACTCCTGAAAGAAGCCGGGGCACCAATCGATTATGTGATTCCTCGGGACGCCGCCATGCTGTCCCCCTTCTATATGGCGGTTCCCAAGCACGCGGCTCACCCGAACGCGGCCATGCTTTACCTGGCGGCCTTGCAGACCAAGGAAGGGCAGGACATCATCTGGAACTTCTCCCGGTCGGGATCCCACTTTGTCAAGGATTCGAAATACTCGCTCTGGTTCGAGAAAGAATTCAAAGACGTAAAAAACATCAAGATATTTACGGCGGAATATCTGGTCGAGCACGGAGACCGTTTGCAGAAAATCTTGAGCAAGTACCGGGCGATGTTGCTGGGCGGGAAGAAGTAAGAGTCCTATTTCCGATTTCTTTCGGGCCTGCCGTAAGAGAGGCGCATCCCGAGGACGAGTCGCGATTACTTTGACAATCTGAAGGAGGAAGGATCATGGTAGAGATCGGTTTTGCGTTTACAATCGGCAGCAACATCGACGAGCCGATGCGACAGGACTTCGCTGTGACCATGGAGGAGATGGGCTATAACTCCATGTGGATTCCCGGGTTCATCTCCCGTGAGATCCACGGCTACGACATGCTGGACATCATATCGGCGCTCGCGGTGCGCACCAAGCGCATCAAGCTCGGCACGATCGTGCTGCAGGTGCCACTCTACCATCCGGTCGATCTGGCAAGACGGATCGTGACCGTGGACCATCTCTCCAACGGCCGCTTTATTTTTGGAGTGGGGGTCGGCGGGCACCCGACGGAGTTCGAGCATATGGGAGTCCCCTATGAGTCGCGGGGCCGGAGGACGGATGAAATCCTGGAGATCATGCGGCGGCTCTGGACGGAGGAGGAAGTCACCTTTAAGGGGGAGTTCTACAACCTGAAAGGGGTTGTGCAAAAGCCGAAATCGATTCAGAAGCCCCATCCCAAGATCATCGTCGGCGGCGGCTTCCATGGATCCGCCGCCCGCTTTGCGCCGGATGCAGGACTCTCGGGAGGCTTTGCCAGCCGCTGGCTGAAGCGCGCCGCCCGCTGGGACGGCTGGCTTCCGGGCGGGCCGTTGACGCTCAGTGAACAGGATGCACAGACTCTCAAGGAAGGAATGAAACAAATCAAGGCGGTCGCCCAGGCAAACGGCCGGACGATCAAGGATGAGGACTACGATCTCACGGTAGCCTGCTTCGGCTTGTTCAATATCAACGACGATATGAACCAGGTGCGCAGGGAAGTTTCGGACTGGTACAACGCGCGGGTGGCAAGAGGATACCATCAAGTCCAGGGGAACCCGAGCCTTGAGGGACTGGAAAAGTCCGGCGGGTTCGGCTCACCGGAAGTCGTGGCGAAAGTTCTGAACCGGTGGCTTCGCCTGATGAATGATGTCCCGGCCGCCAAGAGAATAGCGATCTTGTTCGCCTCGCTCAATCCGCTGCAGCAGCTGGAGAAATTCAACACGCAGGTGAAACCCCTGCTGGAACTCTAAGGACGGTGTACATTGATGAAACCTCGGCTGAATTTAAAATTAATGGGTGACTGGGGCAACGCGAATTTCCACATCATCGTCGGGTGGATTGCCGCGAACCTGCGCTGGCGCAGCGCTCCGGGATCGGAATTCCTCATTTACACGGGTACGGGCTATCGCGACAACATCGACGCGGTGGCCAAGGGACTGGTTGATCTTGCTGTGACCACGCCGGCGGACGTCTGCTTGGAATGGGCAAGGGCGGGCAAGTATTTCTTCGAGGGGACGCCGTATCCGCATTTGCGCGCTCTCGGATATATCCCGCAAGACGACCGTCTTGTTTTCGCGGTGCGCGCGGACACGGGGATCACTTCCTTCGCGGATTTGAAAAGCCGCCGCTATCCTTTGCGGATCGCCACCACCTGCCGGGACCCTCTCAATTTGATGAGCTACGCGGTCGAGCAGGTGTTTCGAGCTCACGGAATCGGCCCCAAGGATATCGAGAGCTGGGGCGGGAAATGGCTGGAGCACGATCATCCGCGCAAATGCCTGACCTGGGTAACCCGGGGCGAAGCGGACGCGGCTTTCAACGAGGGGATCATGGTCCCGCAATGGTATGAACTGGTGAAAACCGTTCCGATGCGTTTCGTGCCTATGGAATCGGAAGCGCTCCGGGAGCTGGAGTCAATGGGACTGCGTCCCGCCGTTCACAAAAAAGAGCGGTTCAATTCGGAACAGGACGTTGCGTGCCTGGACTGGTCTCACTGGGCGATTGTGGTGCGCGAGGACATGTCCGAAGACATTGCGCATCTGCTCACGGCGGTGATGGTGGAAGAGCGCAGTGAATTGGAGTCCCGCTATCGCCATCTACCCCCCGAGCGCAGCCCGATGACTTATCCGATCGATCCGTATACCATGTGGAAGGGGCTCGGAGCTCCGCTGCACTCCGGGGCCGAACGTTATTATCGCGAAAACGGGTATATGAGTTAAACTACGTTTAGGATACGGGAAGGAAAACGGATCCTTCAATAGGTAGAGGGAACATGAGCAATCCAAGCTTCAAAGACATGATGAATGAGGTGGTGGCTTATGGGAGCTGCTGCGAGTGCGGGAGCTGCGTGCTGGTGTGCCCCCACAACGTGATTGATTATGTGGATTCCAAACCCAAGCAGGTGGCGAAAAAAAACGGCCCCTTTGATTATTGCGGGATCAGCGAGGGGATCGGGTGCGATGTGTGTGCCCAGGCCTGTCCCCGGCTCTATCCCCGGGAGCACCACCTCAGAGATGCGGTGTTCGGCGCGGACAAGCCATACCAGGCGAACTTCGGAGTTTACCGCCGGGTCGTGGTGGCCCGCTGCAACGATGCCGGAATCCTGAACCTTTGCCAGGACGGCGGAGTCGTCACGACGCTTCTGGTGTGGGCGCTGCGCAGGGGGTTGATTGACGGCGCTGTGGTCTCCGTCCTGGATGGGAATACGCGTTGCAATCCGGTTCCCAAGGTGGTGACCACGGAGGAGGAGATCATCGCCGCCGGAGGGTCCTGGTACACCTATGTGCCCAATAATCTGGCTCTAGCCGATGCTCTGGAGCGGGGGTTGAAGAAGGTGGCCTTTGTGGGGGTTCCTTGTCAGGTGACCCCGCTGCGCAAGCTGGAGACGGTGGACCCGGGTTTTTTGGACAACGGCCGCAAGAAAGAGAAACACATAAGCCAGCAGCGCAAATTTCTCAAGGGGTTTTCCGACATTGTGAGTTTGAACCTGGGCCTGTTTTGCACGGAGGTGTTCAGCTATGACGGGCTGATGGTGGACAAGATTGAGAGGGAGATGGGCATTCCCCTTGAAGACGTCCGGAAGTTTAACGTCAAGGGTGAGGTGCTCATCTACAAGAAAGACGGCAGCGTGGCGAATCTGAGCCTGAAGGATTCTCAGGAATATGTGCGGCCCGAGTGCCATCACTGTGCCGACTTTTCTGCCGAGCTGGCGGACATATCCTTTGGCGGTGCGGGCCTCATGGGATGGACAATCGTCGTGATCAGGACCCCCAGAGGCGAAGAAGCGTTTTCCCAACTTGAAAACGAGGGACTGATCGAGATCCATCCCATTGAGGAATATGAACGCAATCGCAAGATTGTGGTGCGTCTGACCCGGAAGCAAAGGGAGCGGGTTCCGATTCCCCCGGGGAAGGAAGAGTCCTTTATTCGGGACCCCGCAAGTCCTGTTCCTGCGCCGCAGAAGTAAGGCCGGCCCCGCAATTCCGGCAAGGAATTGCCGGGCGGTTGCAGGAGAGGACTATGAGTCGCCTCCAAATTCGTGCAACCATTTTATCTTGCGGTAGATAGGGAAAGCCCTTAAAATGCTGTGTGTGCCGACTTAGTGACCCACAGCACCAATTCCTTCTTCGGAAGTGAAAAGTTTCCAGGAACTCCGGGGGGCTAGTGATTACACTGCTTGCGGGTGGAACCGGTGCGGCAAAGCTTGTGGATGGCTTGATTCAGGAAACTGATCCCGCCGATCTGACCCTTGTCTGCAATACGGGAGACGACGTTCAACTCTTTGGTCTTCACATCTCCCCGGACGTGGACACGAATCTCTATACATTGGCCGGAATCATCGACTGGGAAAAAGGCTGGGGGATTTCCGGAGACTCATTTTTTTGCATGGATTCCCTGGGAAAGCTAGGATACGAAATCTGGTTTCGCCTCGGGGATCGAGACCTGGCGACCCATCTTTCCCGTTCATTGGAGCTTCGCGGTGGGCGGACCCTGTCTGAGACTATTGAATCTCTGTGTCGCGCTTTGGGCTTGAAAACAAGGCTTCTCCCCATGAGTAATGATCCGGTGGAAACCCGCGTGGTGACGGCGGGAGGTGACCGTCATTTCCAGGAATTTTTCGTGAAGGGAGCCTGGCAGGAAGAGGTCTGCTCGGTTTACTTCAAGGGAGCAGAGGCGGCGCAACCGGCACCCGGAGTTATTGCGGCCATTCTGGAAGCCCAAGCGGTCATCCTTTGTCCCAGCAACCCGGTGACCAGTCTGGGACCGATCCTTGCCGTTCCCGGGATACGGAAGGCTTTGTCGGATACCCAAGCGCCTGTGTTGGCCGTGAGCGCCATTGTGGGCGGGCAGCCGGTCAGCGGTCCTGCACATAAGCTCATGGCAGCCCGAGGGTGGGAGGTCTCCGCTTTGGGTGTAGCTCGAGCTCTGAAAGACGTGGCCGATTTCCTCGTCATCGATTCGATCGATCGGGATCAGGCATCCGCGATTTCCGCTCTGGGTCTCGAAGTTCTGGTAACAGAAACCGTCATGAGAAATCGGGACGATCGCAGAAGACTGGCAAGAGGGATTTTAGAGAACCTCGGAGTGGAGCGGCAGCAATGATCGCAGCCCTGATTCCCTTGAAAGATCCGGAGAAATCCAAGCAGCGCCTGTCCGACCTGCTGGTTGCTGAAGAGCGTTATGAGTTAGCCCTGGCCATGCTCAAAGACGTAGTGGCTGCCGTTGTGGAAGCAAGTAGGATCCAGCGCACCATCATCCTCGGAGGCGGAGAAGCGGCTGCTCGGGTGGCGCGCTTATCGGGCTGCGAGTTCATTCCAGACTGGGACAACCGCGGGGAGACGGAAGCCGTAGCCTTGGGAACCCAGGCCTTGCAGGGAAGTGTGGACGGTCTTCTGGTCCTTCCTGCCGATGTGCCCCTGGTACGCCCGGAAGACGTGGATGCTCTGGTGAGCAAGTCGGATGAGGGCGCTCGGGTGGTCCTCTGCCCGGCCCGGGATGGTTGCGGTACCAATGGAGCTTTGCGCTGCCCCGGGGAAATCATGCCTCTCACGTTCGGCAACAACAGCTTCCACCCTCACTACAATCTGGCACTTCAACTCGGGATTCCCTTAGCCGTAGTCGAACTCCCCCGCCTTGGCCTGGATCTGGACCGTCCAGAGGACGTGGCCACCTATATCCGCGAATCCCACAGCGGTGAAACGCACCGGTATCTGACTTCCATTAGGGTCGACAAGAGACTTTCCCGGTGGAACTCCCAGGTCCGGTCATTCTCGAATCAGAGGAATTACGATGGTGTCATTTCGACTTGAAATTATCGGGATCGAGCACATTCCGGAGGTTCACTACGGCGATAACGTGGCCGCGCTTATCGTGGAAGCTTGTCGCCAGGAGAAGGTTTCTCTGTCTTCGGGTGATATTCTGGTGGTGGCTCATAAGATCGTCTCCAAGTCCGAGGGGCGCATTGTTCAGCTCAGCGAGGTAACCCCATCTTCTTTTGCGCACACCGTTGCGAAGCAGACGGGGAAAGATCCCCGGGCCGTGGAGGTGGTGTTGCGGGAATGCCGCCGCATCGTGCGGATGGACCACGGGGTTCTCGTGGTGGAGACGCATCATGGCTTTATCTGTGCCAACGGCGGAGTCGATTCCTCCAATGTCGGGCCCGGCCGGGTGGCCTTGCTCCCCAAGGATCCGGACGCATCGGCCGTGCAGATCCAGCGGGGGTTGCAGGAGCTGGCCGGGGTGCAAACGGCGGTCATCATCAGTGACAGCTTTGGAAGGCCCTGGCGGGAGGGAACCGTCGATGTGGCCCTCGGAGTGGCAGGGCTGGAGCCTCTGATCGACTACCGGGGCAAGGAGGATCCCTTCGGCTACGAGATGAAAGCCTCCGTGGCTGCCGTAGCGGATGAGCTGGCCGGGGCCGGGGAGCTTGTTTTGGGCAAAACGCGCAAGGTCCCCGTTGCTCTGGTGAGGGGTTTTTCCACTCCGGGAGCGGAGGGGAAAGGAAGTCAGCTCATTCGATCGGCTGCAGCCGATATTTTTCGCTAGAGAGGCTCAGTGCACTGAGCAGAACGGGCAAATGGAGGGGGAGTATGAAAATTGCCATTCTGGGAGGGACTGGGAAGGAAGGCAAAGCTCTGGCCCGGCGCTGGGCCTTGAGGGGAAACGCGATTTTCATCGGGTCGCGACAGCGTGAAAAGGCGCTCCGTGTCGCCGAGGAACTTGCCCGGGAAATTCATGACGGCGATTTTCATGGAGGAACCAACGACGAGACGGCAGAAAAAGGAGAAGTGGTCGTCCTTGCGGTTACCTCTAAGGGGCATCGTGCCTTGCTCTTGCAGATACGGGATCGGGTTCAGGGGAAGGTGGTGATTGATGTCGTCGTTCCCCTGCATCCGCAAGATCCGACCCGGCTTGTTTTTCCAGTAGAAGGTTCGGCGGCTCAGGAAGCTCAGGCCCTTCTGGGGCCGGGCGTGAGTGTCATCGGAGCTTTGCACAACCTTTCGGCTCATCGGTACGATGAGACCGAGAACCTAATCGATTGCGACGTGCTGGTGTGCGGAGATAATGCCGCGGCCAAGCAAATTGTTCTCGATCTCGTGATCCAGCTCGGGGTGAGGGCTATCGACGCAGGGCCTCTGGAAAACGCCGCGGTCCTTGAGGGAATGACTGCGGTTCTGCTCGGCATCAACAGACGCTATGGAGTGAAAGCTGCATGTGTGGAGATCAGCGGGCTACCGCACGTGCTTAAGCCGGTGGAGAACCGGCTCTCGCAAAAGAGTCACTGACGAGTCTAATTCTCCAGCTGCTGATGGCGGCATGGGAAAAGACAGGAAAGAGATGTCCAGCGGAGTCAAATTCGAGCCGACGGTTGCAGAGATCCTCTCTAAGGTGAGAGAAGGGGAGACGATCACTCGGGAAGAGGCCCTTGTCCTGGGAGAGGTGGAAGGGGAAGAGTTTTCGTCTCTGCTGAAAGCGGCCAGGGATCTGGCCGACCGGCACAAGGGCAAGGCCATCAGCTATTCCCGCAAGGTGTTCATCCCTCTCACGAACCTCTGCCGCGACTACTGCGGCTACTGCACGTTTCGCCGGGATCCGGGGGACGTGGGGGCCAAAACGATGGCTCCCGATGAAGTTCTGGAGGTGGTCCACCGGGGTGCGGAATTGGGTTGCAAAGAAGCCCTGTTCAGTCTCGGGGACCGGCCCGAAGCTTTGTTCGCAGAAGCCCGGGACGAACTGAGACGATTGGGATTTCGCAGGACACTCGATTATCTGGCGGCCGTGTGCCGTCTGGTGGCTGAGCAATCGCCCCTTTTGCCTCATGCCAACCCGGGTCTCCTGGGACCGCGGGATTTGCGGATGCTGCGCGAGGTGAACGTGAGCCTGGGTCTCATGCTGGAGAGTGTGAGCCCGCGTTTGCAGGAAGCTGGTGGAGCCCATGAAAACGCGCCCGATAAGCTTCCTTCCCGCCGGCTCCGCACTTTGGAAGAGGCCGGGCGCTTGCACATTCCGTTTACG
>DATEAK010000220.1:0-4122 GCA_035288405.1 bacterium
GGGGTGTACCCTTCTTTCCCGTTTCAATCGGGGCCGATTTTCCTTTATGATTCGTGGAAACCGGCTCCGATTGCACAGAAGGAGCGCGCAGATGATCGAAGTGAGGCTGGAACAGCTCACCAAGAGGTTTGGCGACGTCACGGCTGTGGACGGCTTCAGCCTCACGGTGTCGCCGCGAGAGTTCCTGGTCGCTGTGGGACCCTCCGGCTGTGGCAAGACCACTTTGCTTCGACTGATCGCCGGGCTGGAGGACCCCGACTCGGGCCGCATCTATTTGGGAGGCGTGCCGGCCAACGCGATCCCGGTGGGGAAGCGCAACGTGCAACTGATTTTTCAGAGCTATGCCCTCTGGCCTCACATGAGAGTGATGGATGAACGAACCTACACCAACATCAGCACCCCCCTCAAGATACGGAAATGGACGACGGAGGCCATCGCCAGACATATGCAGAATATCGCCAGGCGGGTGGGACTGGATAGCCGGTTGGGTTCCCGCAGGCCGGACGAGTTGTCGTCCGGGCAGAAACAGAGAGTCGCCCTGGCGCGGGCCATGACCACCTCACCGGGTGTCATCCTCATGGACGAGCCCCTCACAAACCTCGACCCGCCCAGCCGGGTCAAGGTGCGGCAGGAAATTAAGCAGTGGCACAGGGATCTGGGAGTCACAGTGATCTATGTAACCCATATCATGGCGGATGCGTTTGCCATGGCGGACCGCATCGCCATCATGCGGGACGGCCGGCTGGTCCAGGCGGGGACCGAGAGGCAGCTACGGGAGCACCCCGTCGACAAGTTCGTGAACGAGTTCTTGGTAAGTTGATGGTTCATTCTAAGAACTACCGGGCGCACCTTTCAAAAGTTCATCCCGGACTGCCAAACCGATCTTTGCCAGCAGATAGGGCTTCCTCACATAGCCCCCGACCCCCAGCTCCTGGGCTCTCTTGACCCGCTCCGTTTCCGAAAATCCACTCACAATAATCGCTTTCTGCTGCGGGTTGACCTCAAGAACCTGCCGATAGGTCTCCAGACCATCGATTCCCGGGTCCATAATCATGTCCAGAACCATGAGATCCGCCTTACGGGTTTTCAGATAGTTCACCGCCTCTTCACCGCTGGAAACCGCATGAACCCGATAGCCAAGCCTCGTCAGCATGCTGGCAGCCAACTCTCTCTGATCGGCCATGTCATCCACCACCAGAATCGATTCTCCACGGCCCATGTATTGCTCAATCGGGATCTTGGGATGCTCCCCCGCAAGCTCTTCCCTGGTGGCCGGGAAGTAGAGTTTAAATGTACTCCCTTCCCCTGGCCGGCTCTGCACATCAATGTACCCGCGATGATCCTTCACGGTTCCCCAGACGACCGCCAGGCCCAGTCCCGTGCCGCTTTTGCCCATGACCTTCTTCGTATAGAAGGGTTCAAAGATCCGATTCATGTCAGCCGTCGCAATACCGCCTCCGTTGTCGGCTACCGTCAGGACCACGTACTCCCCTTCATGCACCTCATCGTAGGCCCGGATGGGTTTGTCGATATAACAGTTGTCCGTCCGGATCGTCACCTCTCCTTCTTCGGAGATCGATTCTGCCGCGTTTAAGATCAGGTTCATCACCGTCTTTTCCAGATGGATGGGGGATCCCTTGATATTCAACAGTTCCTCACAAAGATCCGCCCTGAAGGTCACAGTGGGCCGATCGGCCCGCAGCCTTTCAAACACCGGAGCCTTCATAAAATCGGAAACCACTCGATTTAGATTCATCACTTGAGAAACAGACATGCCCCTTCTGGCCAACGTCAATAAATCTTGAACGATGGCAGCTCCTTTTTCACTCGCCGCCAGAATGTGGCTGACATACTTTCTATGGGAATGTTCTTCCGGAATTTTTTCGAGAAGCAGTTCCGAGTATCCGACCAGCACTCCAAGAACATTATTCAGATCGTGGGCCACCCCACCCGCCAGCGTCCCCAGAGCCTGCATCTTCTCTCCGCGACGCAAGCGCTCCTCCAGAAGCCTACGCTCGCTGATATCCTGAATATTCACAACCCGGAAGGACACCTGGTCTGTTTCCTCTCTAACGACAGTCACATCGACTACAACAGGAAATACGGTACCATCCTTGCGAATATGTTTGGACTCATAGGTATGGTGCCCCTTCGCGCGTGCAAGACGAAGGTGCTCCGGGAATTCCGCAAGTGATTCAGGTGCAAATATGTCTCTAATGAACTTGCCCGTGAGTTCCTCTACCGTGTACCCGTGCATTCGAGCATAGGCAGGATTCATCAGGCCAAGTGATTTGCCATCAGCGCTGCCGGTAACGATGCCCCATCCGGCATGCTCGAAAACGTGGGCCCATTGACGCAGTTCGATCTCTTTCTCGTCACGATCCTGATGAGCCTGGTCGATTTCCTCTCCGACCGATTTTGCGAAAATCGATATGATCACGCCGATCATTACCGTGGCGACGATGGTAATGATGGAGGATACCAGTGCCGGATTGGTCCTCATGTACAGTGCCGCCTTATACAGCACCAAGCCATGAATCAAGGTCAGGGCAAATACAGGAGGAAGAAATACCCTCATGAGTCGACTGCGCACGGCTGGACCGATAAACACTCTGACCGGCAGGGCATGTGGCCCCGATGCCGTGATGAGTCCCAAGCTGAGAAACTCAAGCGCAACCGCCGTCGGAAGAGCCACGGGGATCAGCTGCCCGCCGTACAAGAGAGGTGTTCCGTATGCATAACCAAGAAGCATAATGAACGAGGCTATCGTTACCCCCACTCCCAACAAAGCCGCTACGTTTTTATAAAGTTGTTTTCCTTTCGGATGAAAGACCAGAACCAAAGCGCCTAATGAGGCCACAATCAAGTTTGATGCGGTAATGGGGGACATGTGGCCTGAAGGAAAACTTGACAGGCTTAGAACCTCACGAAATCCCAGACGCTCCGCCTCAAATGTGATCTCCAGGACAAAGCCAAGAAGAATGATGACACAGATCGTCAACGTGAGGGACGCACATACCGCGGAGACCATTTGTCCGGTAAAGCTCTCGGAATGGAGCAGATAAACGAGGAAGGAAACACTCAGTATGAGAAGACTTACGGCCGTGCTGGGAGCAATGGGGACGTACAAATCACTGATGCCCGTAATCAAAACGGAACCGGAAGCCCAGCCGATTAAAGCCAAGAGGCTCACGGCTGCCGTCATAAGGAAGCACCACAGAGATATGCGCCTTACGACGGATTCTGAACGCTCTTCGTAGCTCATGCTGTTCCCCCTACATGTGTTGCGGAACCCTCCCCTCTACCTACTGGTCTATAAATTAGACGCGTCCGGCGACAATTTGGCTTTACAGCGAGTCAATGGTTTATCGCTGCTTTCTGATCTCTTCAATGAAACCACTGTCGACGAGTTCCTTCACCAGAGAGATATCCACCGTTTTCTCCGGACGTAACGACTTGTAACGGGGATCCGACTGCGCCAGGAAATCAAGAATCGTCCGCATTCCTTTTTCGGTCGGATAGGGAACTTCCAAGAAGAGAGGCCGGTAGCGGAGTAAGGATTCCACCGTCAACGGCTCCCCCCTCCATGGCCGAATAGGTTTCGGCCAAACCGCCGGCTTGAATCAGCGCCACATCCTTGTCGGGTAGAAGCTTCAACCTTTCGAGCGCCACGCGTGCCGCCATATCGGCTGCCGATCCCAGGCGGGTGATTCCTATTTTCTTCCCTTTCAGGGCACTAGCGCTCTTAATCTCCGGACGGACCATGAGGAAAAAGGGGAACGAGTTCATGGCGCTTCCCACCATGACGAGATCCGCACCGGCGACATCCGCATTGGCAAGAGGAATCCCGGTCTGCGAGCTGACCTGCACATCGCCGGACAGCATCGCCTGTGTCGCCGTAAGACCGGAACTGATCGTTACGATCTCGACCGCGAGGCCGTATTTCTGGAAGTAACTGGCTTCCTGAGCGATCCACAGGGGAGCCATTTCGGCGGTAACCGCGCCCGTAGAGACTTTCATCTTCGTCGTTTGTGCGCTTACGAAAGACCCGCCGGGTATTGCAGAGGAAAACAGGCAGAGCGGAGCCGAGAGGGCCGCAATCCGCGACATGGTCCTCTGGAG
>DATEAK010000221.1:0-2244 GCA_035288405.1 bacterium
ATTGCAGAAAACCTGAATGAAATATTAACGAAAACTGTTTCAGCTTGCTCTTGCAAGCGGTGTGAGAGCATAGGCGATGCCGTGATCGCTTTGGATGCGCCACGAAATATGCAATTGGAACATACTGACAAGTCATTTACTCATCTGTGTCCTCCGATCAATCAAGCACATAAGCAACATCCCTCAGAAAATTCCATTGTTAAGGGCACCTGAATTTCACCAGTAGGAATTAAGGTTCGGGTTATCGTAAATCGGAGACTAAATCGGGTCCGATTTAAGAGTGCCTACCACGGAGTTCACGTCTGCAATATTGTTTTCCTGGCAGTAGGTACGGAGGCCGTCCACGATCTTGACGGAGGACTGCGGGTCCACGAAGTTGGCCGTGCCCACCTGAATCGCCGAGGCGCCCACAATGAGGAATTCCAGCGCATCTTCGGCGGACATGATGCCACCGATTCCAATGAGCGGAAGGTTCACGGCCTGGCGCACCTGCCACAGCGCCCTCAGCGCAATCGGGCGGATTGCGGGGCCGGAAAGTCCCCCCGTCACCGTGGCTAGTCTCGGCTTTCGGGTCCGGATGTCCACGGCCATACCGAGGACCGTGTTCATCACCGAAAGAGCGTCGGCGCCTCCATCGGCAGCGGCACGGGCAATCACGCGGATGTCGGTCACGTTGGGAGAGAGCTTGATGATTAGCGGCAGCGATGTGGCTTTGCGCAAAGCTTGCGTGATCTTGAGAGTTGCCTGGGGATTCTGGGCGAAATCGAGCCCTTTACTCACGTTGGGGCAGGAGATGTTCGCTTCCACCGCGGCCACTGCGCCGCTCTCTTCCGACCGGCGGGCAACGGCGCAGTATTCTTCGATGGTTTCTCCAAAAATATTGGCGATCACCGGGGTGCCGAATTTGCTCAGGAGCGGCAGCTTCTCGGAGAGGAAGGCCTCGATCCCCACGTTCTGCAGACCGATGGAGTTGAGCATTCCGGCCGGAGTCTCGGCAATCCGCGGGGTCGGGTTGCCCAGGCGGGGTTTTAAAGAGAGTCCCTTGACCACGATGGCGCCGAGCTTTCCCAGATCCAGATAGGGCTCAAACTCGAGACCGTAGCCGAACGTGCCGGAGGCCGTCATGACCGGATTCTTTAGAATCAGTGATCCAAGCTTTACGCTCAGGTGCGGGTTCTCTACCACAGCACCTGCTCCAATGGAAATGTGGGTCCCTCTTTGCACACAAACCGATACGTAAAGGGGATCTCCTCGGCAGCCGAGGAAGGGGATTTCACCACGCAACCCAGACAGGCTCCAAAACCACACCCCATGAGACACTCCAGTGATGCATATCCTGACGCCCTCCACTGCCGGCACAGGCGAGCGACAGCGGCCATCATGGCGTGAGGGCCGCAGGTGTAGACCAGACGGGGTAAATTTTTCTCACCAGATGATTCTCGGCCAGTCAAGAGATCCGTGACGAGTCCTTTCTGTCCCAAAGATCCGTCCTCCGTGGCGATGTGGACCGGAATATCCATGGACTGGAAATCCTCCACCCCGACAATGTCCGCAGCCCGGCGCCCTCCAAAGAAGAGAGTGGTTTTGCATCTCTGGAACAGCTCCGGCTCTCGTTGCTGAAGATCCTCCATTAGAACGAGGAGCGGGGCAATCCCGATTCCCCCGGCGATCAGGAAGATCTGAGAGGGCTCTGTGGGAAGAGGAAAAGGCTTCCCCAACGGGCCCAGAAGGTCCACCTCCCGTCCCACCTCCATGTGAGCCATGATCCGCGTTCCCTGACCGACGACCCGGTAGAGAAATTCCACGGAATCCGGCGAGCGAGTCCTGATTCCGCGGGAGATCCCGGGTACCGTTTGCGTGTGAGACTGGAGATGATTTTCCGGTTGGAGTCGCTCCGCTGTCGTTCCTTTCCCCAGAGAGTAAAAGCTGAAAGGACGTCGCAGCAGAGGATCCAGCGATTCTGAAACGCGCAGCATCACGAATTGGCCCGCCCGGGAAGTTTTTGCGAGTTCGGGAGCAAGAATCCCCATCAGGAACTTGTCTCCCTCCAGAGACAAGTTGTAGAGGACAGACCCCTTCACTGTGCGGTTTTTCCCTGCTCGTAGAACTCTTGCAAGGGGGTTACATCCATATCCCCTTCCAGGAGGGCCTTGATCCCCTGGATGGCCGCAAAGGCACCGGGAATCGTGGTGTAGTAAGAGAGATTCTGCAGCAATGTCGTGCGCCGGATCTGAAAGGCATCGT
>DATEAK010000222.1:0-3271 GCA_035288405.1 bacterium
CAATCTTCACAACGTCGATGGGCAGACGTTGCCCGTCGCCATGACGCCGGTCGGACCGGCGCGTTTTCGAGCCCTCATCCAACAGGTAAATAGTTCTTTTCGTTACGAGGCTCGGGTCGGTGCCGATCGATCTCCCTCGTATCAGGTCAAGGCCATCGACCTTCCCGCCGTCGGGAACTTCCATATCAAGTACATTTATCCCGAATATACCGGGCTGGCCCCGGAAACACGGGAAGGAAGCGGCCACGTGGAGACTCTCAGGGGGACCGAAGTCGTTCTGCAAGTGCAGGCCAACAAGAAGCTCTCCCAGGCCGTCATGGCCTTCGATGATGGGACTCGCAGAGTGATGAAGAGTTCCCCGGAAAATCTCCTGGAGGCCCGTATCGTGGCGCTGGCATCGACGGGGTACCGTCTCGAACTGGAAGACACCGAAGGTTTCAAAAATCGCAATCCCGTCCATTACGACTTCCGAACGATTCCGGATCAGACCCCCGTGGTGGAGATCCTGAATCCCCCGCCCGAGATCACGGTGGATGAATATCAGATCGTCGATCTGAGCTTTACAGCCGGCGATGACTTCGGCGTGTCCTACGTAACTCTCGTTTACCGCCTGAAAGACGGCCCGGAACAGAGGATCCAGATCGACAAAGCTGGAGTGCGGGAGCGCAAAATCAGCGGGCACTATCTCTGGGATCTCGGTTTGCTGACCCTGGAGCCCGGCTCGGTCCTGCGTTACCACCTGGAAGCCCAAGACAATGACGTGTTTTCGGGCCCCAATATCGGCTTCTCTTCCGAGCACATGCTGATCATCCATAGCGCCCAAGAGCGCCATCAGGAGGTCCGGGACCTGCAGCGCACCTTGTCCGACAAGCTCCTCGACCTGCTCGGGAACCAGCTTCAACACAATGAGAAACTCGAACAGTTTCAGGAGGGTCATCTCCCCCCTGCCGACGCCCAGCGCATGGAAAAAGAACTGGTGGACGAGCACGGCAAGCTCAAGGATCAGCTCAACGAGGTGGTTGACCTGCTGAACAACGGCCTGCAGCACATGGAAAAAGACCCTCTCTCGGACGTCTCCACCCTCTTGGATCTCGATACGCTGAAGAGGAATCTGCAGTTTCTCCAAGACCAATTCAAGAACGAGCCCCAGGTGAGTTCCGCGCCTTTTTCGGCATTCCAGGAGAAGGTTACATCCGAGATGGAAAAGGCGGCCCTGCTGGCCGAAGACACCGTGCAGCGCCAGAAGATGCGGGATCTCATGCAATCCACCCAGAACATCACGAACATGCAGCGAGGACTGCTGGACAGCCTGGACCAACTGGCCCAGAAATTTGACCCCAATCTCATGCGCGCCCTGATGGATACCCTCGCGAAGCTGCAGAATCTCATGCAACAGATGATGGATTCCCTCTCGCAGTTGGCCCGCCAGATGCCCGATGAGTTCATGAACCAGATGAGCGGGCAGACCCTGGATTTCGGCGAACTCTTCCGCGACCTTCAGGAACTGCAGCGTCTGCTCCAGGCCGGAGATCTGGAAGCCGCCCGGCAACTGGCCCAAAACTTCATGAGGTCCCTGTCCCAGATGCTGGCAAGCCTGCAAGGGATGTTCAACATGGCCCAGAACCTCCCCTTCAACCTGTCCCAGCAGGAAGCGGAGAAGGCCAGCAACGTCCTGCAGGAGTTGATTGAAAATCAACAACAGATCCTCAAGGACACCGGCAATCTGGATGAGAAACTCGCGGGCCTTCTCAACCAGCGCCAGCAAGAACTCCTGCCCAATCTGCAAAAACGACTCCGGGAAACCTTGGAGCATGTGCAGGAAAATCTCAAAGGGCTCGGGGAGCAAACCAGCCAGAATCCGAACCCCGGCGGCTGGGACCTGCGCTTTTCTCTGGACCGTCTGCGGGATACCTTGCGACAAATGGAGCGCGAAATCGGGGGACGCCGTCTTGAAGAGGGAAAGCTCCGGCTCAAGGAAGCCCTGGAGCAGGAGCAGTCCCTGGAACGGCGGCTGCGCTCCCAGCCGTCTACCGGCAAGCTTTCCGCCGAACTTCAGAACCGGATCGGAAAGGAATTTGACGCCATGCGGGAAGCGCTGCAGGGACTGGAAAAAGACCTGCAGAAACTTCCAGGACGCAATCGGGATGTCGTTGGAGGGCAAGAGGCCGGTGAATTTGGAGAACTGAAATCCCGCCAGGGATCCGTGCAGGAAAAGACCGAAGCTATCCTGAACAAGCTCAAGGAACTTTCCTTCCTGACCCCGTTCCTCGGACCCAAACTCCTGGAAGGTTTGGAGGGGGCAGCCGGCTCCATGGGCGAGGCCAAAACCCAGCTGGGTGAGCAGGCTTCCCGGGAAGCAATCCCTCCGGAACAGGAGGCCATCAATCGATTGAGCCAGGCTCAGTCGAACCTGCAAAGCGCCATGCAACAGATGGCCCAGCGAGGGCGCCTCATGGGAACCCCGGCTCCGATGCTTTCCCAGGCCGGGATTTCCCCCTACTATTTTCGGGGCATGAGAGAGCCCCCCATCCGGCAGCCGGACCGCAGCTTCCAGGAGAGGGGAAGGCAGGGGATCAGCGAACGGGATTTCCAATTGCCCGGACGAGAGGACTACAAAGCGCCGGAGGTATTCCGTCAAGGAGTCATCAAGTCCCTGCAAGACAAGATCCCCTCCCAGTACAAAGGAAAAGTGGAGAAATACTTTGAGAATCTCACGGACTAGAGGAGCACCGGCCCGCGCGGCTTTCCTATCGGTGTTGTCTCCAGTCTTGTTCACACTCATGCTGCTCTTGCCCGCGGCAAGCCAGGCCACTTTTCGTCCCGGTGACGTTGGTGGTCTGGATCGCCTGCATGAGGCTTTGCGGCGCTGGGATGCTACCGAAGCACGACGGCTGGGAGAAGAACTCCTGCAGGGTCAACCGCAAGATGTCCAGGTTTTGTCCGTCCTCAGCTGGGCCGCCTTTTATGCGGGGGATTACGACAAGGCTCTGGAACTGGCTGAAAAGGCCCGCAGCTTTTCTGCCGACCCGGAAATCCAGGGCCAGACCGCATTTATCCGGGATACGTTGGCGGCTGTAAGCCCACTGACTCCGGTCCAAAGCCGGCACTTCATCGTACGATTCAAGGACCCCGAGGACCGGGTGTTGAGCCTGTACGTCACGGATGCCCTGGAGAAAATTTACGAAAAAATGGTCCGGGAATTCGCCTTCGCTCCGAAAGAGCCCATTCGGGTCGAGATCTTTCCGGACACGATCAGCTTTCACAATGCTTC
>DATEAK010000223.1:0-20643 GCA_035288405.1 bacterium
CGAGGGCTCCATCGAGGCGGAAAAACTGACGGTTTACCGGGAAGCGGATGTGAAACGGAGCCGTGCTTTCGCCATGCAGTTGGCGGGGATCAATGAGGAGATCAAGTCATGATCGTGGTTGCCAATCGGATTCCGGTGGCCAAGGGGTACGAGAAAGCTTTCGAGGAACGTTTTGGTAAGCGCCTGCGTTTGGTGGAAAGTGCGCCTGGATTTCTCCGCAACGAGATCTTGCGTCCCATCCGTGGAGATCACTATGTTGTCCTGGTTTACTGGGAGACGCGGGAGGCTTTCGATGCGTGGAGTCAGAGTGAGGCCTTCCGTCAGGCTCATGCAGAACATCCTCCTGCGGAAATGTTTTCGGGTCCCAATGTTTTGGAGATTTACGAAGTGATCATGGGGTCCGAGGTCTTTTCTTGATCTGGCTTCCTGGGCGTGAGAAGGGAGAAAAGATGGGTACCTTGCGCCGCGTGGTCCGGAAGATGGAAGGCTATGTTCCCGGGGAGCAGCCGTCCGCAGGCACCTTCATTAAGCTCAATACGAATGAAAACCCGTATCCTCCGTCGTCGAAGGTGCTGGAGGCGCTCCGAAAGGAGATTAAGAAGGGCCTTAACCTTTATCCGGATCCTCTGGCTACCACGTTGCGACAGACAGCCGCCCGGGTCTATGGATTGGGCGAAGAAAACGTCATCGTCGGCAATGGATCCGATGATCTTTTGACGATCATCAGCCGGGCTTGCGTTGATTCCGGGGACTCTGTCGCAATGCCGGCTCCGACGTACACACTTTACGATACGCTCGTAACGCTCCAGGAGGGGGTCCACCACCACTTTCCTTTTCCTCCTGACTATTCTCTTCCTGCAGAGATCAAGAGCTTCCCGGCCAAGGTTACCTTTCTGGCGAACCCCAACTCCCCCTCAGGCACAGCGATTTCCGTGACCCAGGTGGAAGAATTGGCCCGTGCCTTGCGGGGGATTCTGGTGGTGGACGAAGCCTATGTGGATTTTGCCGAGGAAACGTCTCTCCCCTTGGTGGCGCGATATCCGAACCTGGTAGTTCTCAGAACTCTCTCGAAGTCGTTCTCATTGGCCGGACTCCGCATTGGTTTGGGGTTTGCCCATCCGGATCTCATTCGGGGATTCTTGAAGGTGAAGGACTCTTATAACGTGAACCGCTTGAGCCTGGTTGCGGGCTGTGCGGCTCTGGAAGACTTGCCCTGGATGTTGTCAAACCGGGACCGGATTGTCAAAACCAGGGACCGTCTCTCCCAGGGTTTGAACGAGCTTGGTTACCGGGTTCACACTTCCAGAAGTAATTTTGTGTTGGCTTATCGTACCGGGGAATGCCAGGAGAAGATCTACCAGTCTCTCAAAGAAAGGGGGATCTTGGTGCGCCATTTCGACACGCCCGGTCTAAAAGACTCTTTACGGATCACGGTTGGCAGCGATTCCATGATGGACCGGTTTCTGGAGGAAATGAGGAAGATCGTAAAGGGGCTTCCTTAGAATGGCTACTTCCATAAGGGGGGCCAAAGGCGGCGCCGTCTCACAAACGACCTAACCAGGAATAAACCCGCCAGAAACCCGCCAATGTGAGCATACCAAGCCACCCCTCCTCCTCCGCCTGCGTTCAAGATCTGCACAAGAAACCAGACTCCCAGGACGATGACTGCCGGAATTCGCACAATCTGGATAAAAAAGAAAAAAATGACCAGGGTCCGAATGCGGGCCCGAGGGAACAGATAGACGTATGCTCCTAAGATTCCGGCAATCGCTCCGCTGGCGCCGATCATAGGCACGGTAGAGTCGGGGGCCGAAACGATGTGGCTGAAACTGGCGATGAGCCCCATGAGGAGGTAGAAGATCACGAACTTTGCGTGCCCCATGGCATCTTCGATGTTGTTGCCGAAGACCCAAAGGTAGAGCATATTGCCGGCCAGATGGATAAATCCGCCGTGGACGAACATGGCGGTGAGGAGAGTGGCGGGTAGGGGAATCGTTTTCTCCGGAGAGATGGGGATCAGATGAGTGATCTCCACAGGGACGGCCCCGAGCTTATAGAAAACAATTTCACGCTGTGCGGGACTCAGGCCGATTTCGTAGAGAAAAAAAAGGACATTAAGGATGATGATTCCGAGAGTCATAGCGGGAAACGTCCGGGTCGGGTTTTCGTCTTTTAGGGGTATCATACTTCTTGCCAGTCTAACGTCGGCATCTTCCTTTCGCCATCATTTCAAATCTCTCCAGAAAGACCTTGCCAACTCTCCGGTGATCGCCTAAGTTATCATTGTATTCGTATGATCGACAGGTCTGGTTTCGCTGGAAAATGGGGCTTCGCGCAGGGTATGGAAAAAGACCACCCGAAATCGGAGCATCCAGTTCACGTCGACCTCTTCGGGGATTGCCCAAAGTGTGGGTTTCCAGCCCGTGCCGGGGATCGGCGCTGTCTCTACTGTGGTTCTTCCCTCATCCTGCTTGGAAAACGATCCAACACCGGCCTCTCGCAGTGGGGCCGCATTGTCCGGCAGGTTCTCTCTCATCTTTTCCCTCTACGTGAAGTTCTGCGAACCGCCTACTTACTGGTCATTGGAGCATGCCTTACAGGAGCGGGAATTGCGATCTCCATCGGGCTCCTGGGACGACTTGGCGGGTTTACTCGCCTTCTCGCTGCTCTTTTCCTTCTCGGCTATGGAATACAAGCGCTCTGGGCCTCGCTTCCTTCCAGGCGAAAGCGGCTGGGGGGATAGGAGGAGATAGAACCCGCTCTTGATTCCGCCAAAATTCTCCGGAGAAGGGATTGAATTCTCTCCAGAAGCGTCGTGAGAGTTTCCGGGCGAAGGGCTGAGATCAGCACGGCGTCATGGCGCCTGCTTAAGTTTTGCCCCATTTCCGGGCCCACCTTATCCATTTTGTTAAATACCGTGAGCAGGGGTTTTTGTCCAAGATTGAGGTCTTCTAGGATGCGGGTTACCGCGCCCATTTGCTGCTCACATTCCGGATTGCTTATGTCCACCACGTGCAGGAGGAGGTCCGCATCGTGGAGCTCATCCAGAGTGGCTCGGAAGGCGGCTGAAAGGTCTTTCGGCAGGTTTCGAATAAGCCCCACCGTGTCGGAAATGATAATTTCCTGATCCTGAGGAAGCCGCAGCCTGCGGCTGGCAGGATCGAGCGTGGCAAATAGCTGGTCGGCTACCAACACTTGACTGTGGGTCAGGGTATTTAGAAGAGTTGATTTCCCCGCATTGGTGTATCCGACAATAGAGACCACGGGGATTCCTTTTTTGCCTCTCTGCGCGCGACGAGTCGTTCGCCTCTTGGCTATGGCCTCGATTTCTCTTTCCAAACGGTGAATCCGATCGCGGGCCCGGCGGCGGTCGATCTCAAGCTTTGTTTCTCCGGGACCGCGGCCTCCGATCCCTCCAGCCAGGCGGGAGAGAGAGTCGCCCCGGCCGACAAGTTTCGGAAGCATGTATTTCAGCTGGGCGAGCTCGACTTGAATCTTCCCTTCGCGACTCTGAGCCCTCTGTGCGAAAATATCGAGGATGAGCTGGGTGCGATCGATGATCTTCAGTTCGGTGGCATCGGCGATCGAGCGGGCCTGGGCCGGAGTCAGTTCGTGGTCAAAAATGATTGTGTCTGCTCCGAGTTGCAGGCTTCGAATGACGAGTTCCTGGAGCTTGCCTTTGCCGAGCAGGAACTTCGGATCCGTTTTCGGACGGTGCTGAATGATTGAGTCGAGAATGGAAACACCGCTCGATCTTGCCAGCTCCTTGAGCTCGGCAATAGAGTCCTCAGCCTGAGAATGGCCGTTGGTGGACACATGGACCAGGATTGCACGGTCCCGTTTGCCTTCCACTGTACGGGACCGGAAGAGTCGGGTGAACTCTTCCTCAAGTGATTGTACGAGTTGGGAGAAATCTAAATTCCACTGTTGAGCTGGAACCGCTGGAAGAAGTGACCAGAGTTCAGTGGCCTCGGTTGAAGGGAGGAGGTGAGCGCCGTAAGCTTGCCCTGGCATCCCTTTGCTGTTCACCTCCAGAGCGACCATAAAGTCCAGGCGCAAGCGGGCTAGATCCGTGAGGTCGTCCCGAGTCAGTCCCTCTCCTTGTAGATGGGTATGAATGCAGCGCAGTCCGCGCAGCCTGGAAGGCCCGGTCCGGTAGCGTGGCAAAGGTGGGATGAGGATTCCCCGGTTGTCTCCGACGACAACCAGGGTGATGTTGCCAGCCCGGTTTACCAGCAACCCAATCTGCCGCTTGATCTCGAACGACAGTTCGCAGAGATAGCGGCACAATTCCAATGTCACCACCCGGTCGCTCGGGATTCGGCGCCGGTAGATGCGCTCAACGCGATGCATTTCGCTGGGTTTCAGTCCGAGAATATTTCCGTAAAGTTTATGGATGGTCTGCAAACCTCCTGCAACTGCTTGCAAAATTTATATTAAACCTAAGAACGGCTGTCGTCAAGGGATCCGGATGGTCTGACAATTCAACGAACTTCACAGGGGGACCACTTCGTAGTGTTCCAGGTGAAAGGAATAGTCAACCTTGACAAGGATCCTCTTCTGCATGGTTCCTTCCAGCCTGTTCAGAAAGGACTCCTTTTCATCCAGCAGGAGATTGGCAACCGTAGGATGAGCAGTGACCACAAGCTTTTTTTTCCGGGGGGAGGAGTTGGCTGCTCGTTGGAGTTCCCGGAAGATCTCGTAACAGATTGTACGGGTGGATTTAATCACTCCCTTCCCCTCACAATAGTGACAGGGCTGGCACATATGATTTGTCAGGTTTTCCCGAACACGCTTGCGGGTCATTTGAACCAGTCCGAGTTCGGAGAGTCGGAGGACCGTGGTCCGGTTTCGGTCCGCCTTGAGCGCCTGCTCCAGGGCCGTAAATACTCTTTCCTTGTGGGGCTCGCTTTCCATATCGATGAAGTCGATGATGATGATTCCGCCGATATTGCGCAGCCGGATCTGATAAACGATCTCTTTGACCGCCTCTAAGTTGGTTTTTAAAATGGTTTCCTCGAGGTTGTGCTTGCCCACAAAGCGGCCGGTGTTGATATCAACGGCTACCAGAGCCTCTGTTTCCTCGATGACAATGTAGCCCCCCGATTTTAACCAGACCTTCGGTCCCAGCGCTTTACTGATTTCCAGTTCAATGCCGAAGGCGTCGAAAATCGGCTCCCTCTCCTCGTAAAGCACAAGCTTGGATTCGAGGTGGGGCAAAAGCCTGTGTAAGAAGTCCCTGACTCGCTCGAACTCTGTTGGGGAATCGATCACGAGGCGGTCCACCTGATCGGTGAACTGATCTCGGATGATCCGGGTGGTGAGATCCAGATCGTTGTGAATGAGCGCCGGGGCGTTCATTCGTTCTCCCTTTTCCAGAACATCAGCCCAGAGTTTGGTGAGAAAGTTGATGTCCGACTGGAGTTCCGCCTCGCTCTTCCCCGCACTGACCGTGCGGATGATGAACCCGGACCCGGGAGATTTTAATCCCTTGACGAGGTCACGGAGCCGGCGGCGTTCTGTTTCCTCCTCGATACGACGTGATACTCCGACGTGATCTCCTGTCGGCGTAAAGACAAGATAGCGTCCCGGCAAGGCGATGTTTGAGGTGATGCGGCATCCCTTGCCTCCGATCGGTTCCTTGGAGACCTGCACAAGGGTCTCCTGACCCTCCTGGAGGATTTCCTCGATGGGTAGTCGAGCGGAGGACTTACGATCCCGTGGTGGGGGGAATGCGTACTCCATCTCGGCCGGTTCAACCAGCGGAAGGTCGGATGCCGGGGGATCGTTCATGAATTTTTCATATTCGTCCAAGCTCTCCGGACTGGTCACATCAGCGACGTAGAGAAATCCTGCCTTCTCCAGCCCTAGGTCTACAAAAGCCGCTTGCATGCCGGGGAGCACCTTGAGAACCCTGCCTTTGTAGATGTTCCCAACGATCCCGCGTTCCTCGGGGCTTTCCATGTAGAGTTCAGCCAGCATGCCGTTTTCCAGGATTGCAACTCGAGTCTGATACGGTTCGGCATTAATGACGATTTCAGTTCCCATGGGAGTCCTTATCCGGAAAATTTAAACCTTCTCTGGTGTACATTGATAAGGAGGCCAATGGCCGTGAGGGAAGCCAGAAGGGCAGAACCTCCGTAGCTTATCAGGGGGAGAGGGATGCCCACAACGGGCGCAAGGCCTACGGTCATGGCGACGTTCACGGCGGCAGAGAAGGTGAACATGCAAGCAATCCCGCCGGCCAGCAAGGCCCCCAGAGAATCTCTAGCCCGGTAGGCCACGTCGATCGTTCGCATCAAAAAGATGAAATAGAGGATGAGAAGCAGAGAAGATCCCAGGAAGCCCATGTTTTCGGAAAATACCGAGAAGATGAAATCGGTGTGTTTTTCGGGGAGAAAATTTAGCCGGCTCTGGGTTCCCCCCCAGAGTCCTTTCCCCCAGAGCCCACCTGAGCCCACGGCAATTTTGGACTGCAGCAGATGGTAGCCAGTACCCAGCGGGTCGAGTTCTGGATTAAATAGGGTGAGAATTCGACTTCTCTGGTAATCCATGAGGTGGGACCAACCCAGGGGAATTAACCCGAGGCCAACGATTGCCAGCAGCAGGATGGATTTGGGATTCATGCCCGCAATAAACGCCATGGTGGCGAAAATAATCAAGATGACGAGGGCAGTACCCAAGTCCGGCTCCTTGGCGATGAGAAGTGCCGGGAACACGGTAAGGACAGCGGGAATGAAAAGGTCGCGCAGGTTCCAGGGGCGGGTTTTTTCGTGCTGCTCAAAGTAGTTGGCCAGTGTAAGAATCAGGGAGATTTTCATGAACTCCGAGGGCTGCAGTGTAAGAGGGCCGATAATGATCCAACGCTGGGCTCCGGAGATGACGCGGCCAAGGAACAATACATAAATGAGCCCGAGGAGGGAGAGCGCATAGCACGGGTAAGCAAGGCGGATCAGTGTCCGATAATCAAACAGGAGGACCACGGTCGCGGCAATGACTCCAAAGAACAACCACCACAGTTGCTTTACGAAAAAGGGGGTGTCCAGAGAACCACTGACTCCTCGGGAAGCGCTATAGATGGAAAGAATCCCGGCTCCGATCAGGGCAAGAGTTGTGATCAAGAGAGTCCAGTCCAGATTGCCCAGTGAGCGCCGATCCGCCACTTCAGTTCTCTCCGTTCTGTTTGCCAGAAGCTACAGTATGTATGGCCTGAAGATTCGGAGGAGCATGAGGAGCCGGTTTGGGAATGTGAAAGTACTGGAGGAAGATCTCCTTCGCGACTGGACCAAAAGTTGAGCCTCCGACCCCTGAGTTCTCCGCGAAGATCACCACCGCAAGCTGAGGATCATTAAAGGGGGCGTAGGAAACAAACCAGCTATGATCCCTGTAATTTGATCCTGGAACCCGGTTCCCGGCGCGATCCAAGCGCACTACCTGCGCGGTGCCGGTCTTGCCGGCCACTCCCAATTCAGCAATCCGGGCTCTTCCTCCGGTTCCTCCACTCTCGTTGACAACGGCCCAAAGCCCCTTGCGGATCGCGTCTAGCGTTTCTGGTTTCACCGGAGCCTGGGAGACGAGTTCCGGTTTATGCTCGTAGACCACCTTCCCCTCGGGGGTGACAATTTTCCGCACGACGTAGGGTTTGTAGATTTTTCCTCCGTTAGCAATGGCGCTGATCATGATTGCCTGCTGGAGCGGAGTTACCAGGTAGGGCCCCTGGCCGATGCCGAGGGAGACGGTTTCCCCGGGATACCAGGGCTCCCCTCGAACCCGGCGCTTCCATTCCGTAGTGGGAACGAGCCCCCCCTTCTCCATGGGATCAAATCCGGTCGGTTTTCCCATTCCAAACCCCTTGGCATAATACCCGATCTTATCCACCCCCAAGCGAACTGCGACCTGATAAAAATACGTGTCGCAAGAGGTGGCCAGCGCCCGTGTCAAGTTTTGCGGGCCTTGGTTTTCCTTTTTCCAATTGCGGTAGGCCCGGTTGCCAAAGTAATAGAAAGCCGGGCAGCCGAGCAGGGTATTGGGAGTAATGACCCCTTCTTCCAGCGCAGCGGCAGCCACAATGATTTTAAACACGGAAGCCGGTGGATACTGTCCCTGAAGTGCCCGGCTGTGTAGAGGTTTCTTGGGGTCTTTTAGAAGCGCTAACCACTTCTCCCCCTGGATGCCGGAGGCGAACTGGTTCGGGTTGTAGGAAGGCTTAGTAACAAGGGCCAGGATCGCCCCGTCCCGAGGATCCATCACAATGATCGATCCCGTACGGTCTCCCAGGAGGGATTCCGCCAATCTTTGGATGTCCAGGTCAAGGGTTAGTTGGAGGTCGGATCCTGGGTAAGTCTCCTTGGTGCTGACTAGAGCGAGTTCCCGACCGAGGGCGTCAACTTCCACCTGTCGTGCTCCATGAATGCCCCGCAGGTATTCTTCGTAAGCTTTTTCTAGGCCGTATTGCCCGATGAATTCTCCCAGAAAATAATGATTGTTGGAGCGGTTGCGAAGTTGCTGCAGCTGGCGGTCGGTGATTTCTCCCAGGTATCCCAGAAGATGAGCGGCCATAGACCCGTAGCGGTAATTACGGAGAGCTTCCACATCGAGGGTTACCCCGGGAAGGTCGAGGAGATGCTCCTCAATGTAGGCTACAGAGTCCCGGCTGACGTCGCGCTTGAGAAGGACCGAGCGATAGGAGGAGGGAGATTGTTTCACCTTTTCTTTAAGCTTCTCCAGCGGGATGTCTAGGAGGTGGCTCAAGGTGTCTAGAGTCTCGTCCAGATCCGGAACGTCCTCCGGCCTCAGGTACAGGTTAAAAGAAGGGCGGCTGTCCACCAGGATCTGTCCATTGCGGTCCAGAATCTTTCCCCGCGGGCTCTTAATGATGAACTCTCGGAACCGGTTTTCCTCGGCCAGCGCCCGAAAGTAACTCCCGTTGATAACCTGCAAATACCAGAGGCGGATCAGGAGGATAAAAAAGACAGTGGACGTCAGCAGCACCAGAAAAAAGAACCGGGACTGGAATCTTTCCGGACTGTCCGAGTTGATTCTGCTCTTAACCATGATTTCCCAAAACCCAACCAGGGAAGCTGAGCTGGCTAGTGAAGACTGCTGTCCACTGCAAGAAAAATTGCGCGAGGCGAATCACCATACTGCAAGCGCTTGCCCTTAGTCGCTGTCGGGTATCCAGCAGAACCCGATTGTCCTCTTGGCGCTTCAGGTACCCTTGAAGTGGCCACGCTTTTTGGAGACTCCTCAAGTTCATGGAAAACTTCTCCATCTCCCTTAGGCCCTATTGGAAATGAGCACGGTCATTTTCTTCAATAGCTGATTCACCAACCCTGACTTTCTCCGACTGGCGATCCCTATGGCACCGGTTACGATGACCCCCAATGCCAGGTTATATCCGGTCTCCAAGGCCGTCGTGCGAATAAAAAACCACCACGAGTATTTATCGGCGTACAAGACTCTGGCAATCAGAAAATACAGGGCTCCGTTCAGGAGACTGCCAAAGAAAATGGCCAAGGTCGGGAAAAAGAGGCTGCGATCCGCCACTTGCTGCTTAAACACCCCGACCACGTATCCGACAAATCCCTTGATGAATCCATTCGTGCCCAGGAGTCCTCCCGAGAGCACATCCTGAAGCAGGCCTAGGAAGAAGCCGAAACTCATCCCCTTCTGTCGGCCCGCCGCCAGGCTATATCCTACGGTTGCCAGGAGCGCCAAATCGGGCCGGACTCCGCCGAGGCTCAGCCGGGGGAAGATGGTGGTTTGAATGATCAACAGGATGATCGCCGTAAATACAAACAAAATCGGAAAAAACATGATGCTCAACTGCCCTTTACGATAACAAACACTTCTTCGAGACGGGACAAATTGGCGATGGGAGCAATCTCGGCTTCCTGGAATAGGCCAAATTTCTGTTTCATGACCCCGGTTACCCGCCCGACCACGAGTCCTTTGGGGAAAATGCCCCCGAGCCCGGAGGAGATTACGAGATCCCCTGTTTTCAAATTGGCTTCCAGGGGGAGGTATTTCATTCTTGCGTGTCTCTCGTCATCTCCCACCACGATTCCAGTGTCCCGGCTGCTCTGGATCAGAGCGTCCACAGCGCTGCGAGGATCCGTGACGAGGAGAACCTTGGCCGAATCCGCGGATGCTTCAATGACACGCCCTACTACCCCTTCATGAGTCACGACAGGCAGGTTTGCCCGGATGCCATCACGACTGCCTCGGTTAATGAAGATCGCCCGCGACCAGTTACTGGAATCGATGCCGACGACCTGAGCTAGGACAAGCTCGTATTGGTTCTTTTCCTTAAAATCGAGGAACTGTAAAAGACGCTTGTTTTGCTGCTGCAACTCCACTCCTGTGTTGACTTGCTCTCGCAGCTTGCTCAATTCCGCCCGGAGTTTGGTATTTTCTTTTTGGACCTGAACCAGATCGAGATAGCCCGCCCAGGCGTTTCCAACCTTCCGGGTCGTATTATTAATGACTCCGTGAACCGGGGACAAAACCGCCAGGACAAATGATTCGAGGGTGGTGATCGCTTTCTCTTTCTTTAAATTTAGCGTGAGCAAGCCAAAGCTGGCGACCATCAGCAGGATCAGGGACCAGATGCCGCTTGAGCGTCTTCCTCGCATCAGGACAACCGGTTATCCCTGAAGGCGCAGAGATTAACTGCAGAGTTTCTTGAGCAGATCAATTTCATCCAGCACTCGTCCGGTTCCAAGAACCACTGCGGAGAGGGGATCTTCTGCGACCGTGACGGGGAGTCCCGTCTGCTCCCGGAGCAGGACGTCCAGACCCCGCAGTAGAGAGCAGCCACCGGCCATCACAATTCCCTTGTCTACAATGTCGGAAGCCAGCTCGGGAGGAGTCCTTTCCAAGGCTATTTTCACCGTGTCGACAATGGTTCCGATGGGTTCCGCAAGGGATTCTCTGACTTCTTCGTCACTAATGATCAGGGTCCTGGGCACGCCGGCTACTAAGTCTCTCCCTTTGATCTCCATGGTAGTGCGTTCGTTAACGGGGCAGGCCGAGCCGATCTTGATCTTGATTTCTTCGGCCGTGCGCTCGCCGATGAGCAGATTATAGCGTTTCTTGATATAGTGCGCGATTTGTTCGTCCATCATGTCGCCCCCCACGCGCACGGACCGGCTGTAGACAATTCCCGATAAGGAGATGACGGCAATTTCCGTGGTTCCACCACCGATGTCTAAGATCATGTTGCCTGAGGGCTCCTGAACCGGGAGGCCCACTCCAATGGCCGCAGCCATGGGCTCCTCTATCAGGTAGACTTCCCTGGCTCCAGCCGATTCTGCCGAGTCGCGAACCGCGCGCTTTTCCACCTGGGTGATTCCGGAAGGCACCGCAATGATGATCCGGGGCCGCACAAAGGTCTTGCGATTGTGGACTTTGGTGATGAAGTATTTCAACATGGCTTCGGTTACTTCAAAATTAGCGATGACCCCGTCCTTCATGGGACGGATGGCTTGAATGCTTCCAGGGGTTCGTCCCAGCATCTTCTTGGCTTCCGTGCCGACGGCCAGGACTTGCTTGCTCTCGGTGTGCACTGCGACTACAGAAGGTTCTCGTAAGACAATTCCCTTGCCCTTCAAGTAAACCAGGGTGTTGGCTGTTCCTAAATCAATGGCCATATCATTGGAAAAAAGTCCTAGAAGGGCATTAAAGACCATATATATTTTCTCTCCATATTTCAGGATTGTTCATTCAATTCGTTCAATTGATATGTTCGATACTTAATACGCAACTCTGGACTAAACCCTTTCCCCTCTGCGCTTTTGAGGGAAAACTTTATCCAATAAAGGATATACTGAACTTTGAATGAATGGAAGAAAAACTTTTTCTCCGCGGACGCGTTGGGATATATTTAAGCTGTTGATAATGAACGGATAGCTTTGGCCTTGCCAAGGGAACAGGGGAAACAGGAGGTTCTAGTGCTCAATGTAATGAGACGTTTTGCCCAATCATGGCTTCTCAAGGGGGTTTTGGCTCTCTTGGCTCTTACCTTTGTCAGTTTCTACGCAGTCCTTGACCGCAATCAGCAAAATGCCTCGGGCGAGGTGGCTTCGGTCAACGGGACGAAGATTACGGGGCGCGAGTTTGAAGAGTCTTACGGGCGTCTTCTCGATTTCTACCGGCAGGTCTACCAGGATCGTCTCAGCGACGATGTTCTCAAGCAACTCAATCTGAAGGAGGCCGCTCTTGAAAGTCTCATCGTGCGTACGGTCGAGCTGCAAGCTGCCCGCAAAGCTGGTCTCTCGGTAGCGGATCCGGAGTTGTTGGCCTCGATTCAGGCAAGGCCAGAGTTTCAGATTGGAGGACAATTTGATTCTCGGGCTTACTTTGAAGTTTTGCGCAATAATCGCTTGACGCCCCAGGAATTTGAGCGTTCTCAGCAAGATGCTTTACTGTTGGCCAAGTGGCAAACTTTGATTGAGCAGAGCGCGTTGGTGACGGAACCGGAGGCCAGGCAGGCTTTTCAGGATCTGCATGAGAAGGTGGATCTGAGGTTTCTTTCCTTTTCGGCGAGGAATTACGAAAGCAAAGTCCAAGTAAGCCGGGAGAAGTTGGAGCGTTATTACCGCGCATTTCCTGAGGAGTTCCGTCAACCCGAGAGGGTACGGGTCGAATACTTGTTTTGGGACCCTCGCTCTTTTGCAAAAGCCGTCGCGGTGACCCCGCTTCAAGTGCAAGACTACTATGAGACCCACGAAAAGGAGTTCAGGATTTCCGAAGCCGTTCACGTCCGGCACATCTTGTTCCGAGTACCCGAGGGAGCGGACGCAAGAAAGGAAGGGGAGATCAGAGCCAAGGCTCTCTCGTTGGAAGAACAGCTTAAGAAAGGGGCTGATTTCGCCGCTCTGGCACGCAAGTATTCCGAAGACCCTTCCGCTTCTCGAGGCGGGGACCTGGGGAAACTACGTCGGGGAGAATCAGTCCCGGAGTTTGAGAAGGCCGCTTTCTCTCTCAAACCCGGGGAGATCAGCGATCTAGTCAGGACGCAGTTTGGATTTCACATTGTTCAAGTCGTAAGCAAGGAGCCCGAAAAAACCCGGCGGTTGGAAGAGGTGCGTGAGGAAATCGTCCAAAGGTTGCGTCTTGAAAAGGCCCGGCAGCGGGCGGAGAGCGAGGCCGCGAAGGTGAAGCAATCCTTTGCGGGTCCAGATAAAAAGAAAACCTTTCAAGAGACGGGTAAGGAAGCCGGTGCGGAATACAAGACCACCTCGTGGTTATCCCGTGGAGAAATCGTTGCCGGAATTCCAAGCGGGCAGCCGGTGGCTGCTGCTGCCTTGAGCCTAAAAGGAGAGGGCATAAGCACTCCGGTGATCACTCCAGAAGGCGTTTACCTCCTCCGGGTCCTGGAACGAAAGGAGTCACGCATCCCATCTTTTGAAGAAGTCCAAGGAGATGTACAAAAAGCGTTGCTGCGGAAGGAATCCCGAGAGCTCGCAAATCAAGACGCACGACAGATTTCTGACAAAGTCCGTGCCGGTGCCGACCTTCAGACGGTAGTTAAGACCTATAGCGTAGAATGGGAGAAACTAGAGGCAATGACTCGCGGGGAGTTCCTCCAGAAGTTTCCTGGTCTGCGGGGAAGTTTGGGAGATGTGAGGCGGATATTCAGCGCCAAAATTGGATCTCCCGTGCAAGTAGACGGTGCGGAGGGAACTCAGCTCTTCTTGGTTCTCGGTCGACAAACACCCGACGAGAGAGACTATCAGAAGGAGAGGGCGGAGATCTTCGCGAGGCTCATGGAACAACGCCGTCAGACGATTCCCCGGGTTTATCTGAGCCGACTTTTAGAGAGGGCCAAGATCCTCCGTACTCCCGGAGCGGTCTAGGCCGCGCAAATCAGGGTTAGGTTTTGATGCGTTTCTCCAAGAAATCGAGGGTATCAGCTTCCAGCCGTGTGCCTTCAAAGCCGTTTATCTCGGGGATACCGGCAGGACTTGTGACGTTGATTTCAGTCACCCAACCACCAATGATGTCGACTCCTACAAAGTGGAGCCCATGAGATCTTAAGGAATCATCCAGAACTTCGCAGATGAAGCGATCTCTATCGGTCACGGAGGTCTTGCAGCAAGTTCCCCCGGCGTGGATGTTCCCTCTGAGCTCGCCCGCAGCGGGAACACGGTTGAAGGCACCAAGTGGTTTTCCGTCCAGGATGAGGACCCGTTTATCGCCCTGGAGAATTTCCGGAAGATAGCGCTGGGCCATTACGTACTCTGTGCCTGAGCGGGTCGAAAGTTCCAGAAGAGCGCTTAAATTCCGGTCGCCGCTGTGGAGGTAAATCACCCCCTCTCCTCCTTTTCCACCCAGAGGTTTGACAACCATTTCTCCTTTTACGGATGCGAGAAACGACTTCAGAATCTCGGGGTCCTTTGCAACACAGGTGGGGGGGATGATTTCCGGAAAATTGAGGATGAATAGTTTCTCATTGGCATCTCGGAGACCTTTCGGATCATTGACCATGAATGTTTTTGAGGCTGCCAGCTCCAGTATGTAGGTGCTGAAAACGTAATCCATGTCAAAGGGGGGTTCCTTGCGGATAAAGACGACATCGAGTTCTCTCAGAGGGAAAGTAGTGACGGGCCCGATAACCTGAAAACCCGATTTCAAGTCGACGCGCACGGGGGTGCCTCTCCCCATGGCCTCTTGAGAACGCACAAAGAGGTCGTTGAGAAGCAGATAATAAACGTCCCAGCCGCGGTGTTGGGACTCCAGCATGAGAGATACGCTGGTATCGTCTTCTACATGGACTTTTTCCATGGGATCCATAATGAAACCGATGCGGTAAGAGGTCATGGTCTAGGCTCCGGAGAGATGGGAACCCATTTGATTCGGTAAGTCATCATACCAAATCGGAGCAGCCGAGGTCAAACATTGCTCTTAATGTCATTGACAAGATGTTTTCGGGTCAGTTAGAATTTTTACATTGTCAGACTGCAGGAGTTAATCCTGTACTGGAAGGACAGAATGGGAATTTCCAAAGCGGTCTTACCCGCAGCTGGCCTAGGAACCCGGTTTTTACCGGCCACGAAGTCTTGCCCCAAAGAGATGCTTCCCCTGGTTGACAAGCCTCTAATCCAGTATGTGGTAGAAGAAGCCAAGGCTTCTGGAATTAACGAGGTCATTATCATCACAGGACGGGGAAAGAATGCCATCGAGGATCACTTTGACGTCTCGTTTGAGCTGGAGCAGTTGCTTGCCCAGCGGGGAAAGATTGACTTGGTGGAGACGGTGAGAAAGATCTCGAACATGATTTCCTTTTGCTATGTGCGCCAGCGCGAGGCTCTTGGACTGGGCCATGCAATCCTGTGTGCTCGTCAGGTGGTGGGTGATGAGCCTTTTGCCGTTCTGCTCGGGGATGACATCATCCATTCTGAGGTCCCCTGCTTGCGCCAGCTCTTGGACGTGTACGAAAAATACCACTGCTCAATCCTGGCTGTCGAAAGAGTTCCTCGGGACCAGGTGGGCAACTATGGAGTGGTGGCGCCTCGGAAAATAGAGAACCGACTGTATCAGGTCCTCGATCTGGTGGAAAAGCCTGATCCCGCCAGGGCGCCGTCGGATCTAGCCATCATCGGTCGATATATTCTCACGCCGGAGGTTTTTCAGGAGATCGAAGAGACAAGGCCGGACTCCGGAGGTGAAATTCAGTTAACCGATGCCCTCCGACTTCTTCTCAAACGCCAGGCGATTTATGCTTACGAGTTCGAGGGGACCCGTTACGACGCCGGCAGTAAATTGGGCTTTCTTAAGGCAACAGTCGAATTTGCCCTGCGCGATCCGGAACTTGGTGAGCGTTTCAGGTCGTATCTAGAGGATTTCGACCTGAACCACATTCAGCCCTCTGGTTGATTTCCCAGAGACTCCCAATACACCGCATGAAAGTGAAGTGAAACCGGATGTCAACTGAGGAAAGAAAAAAACATCCTCATTCCGTAGTGGAACCACCCGAGGTTTCCCTTCAGGAACCCACAAGGCTTGGAGATGAGACCGGGGTTCTTGATCTGCCCCAGCAACTTCCCTTGGTTCCAGTCCGGGATGTTGTTGTGTTTCCTATGATGATTCTCCCGCTTTTCGTTGGACGGGATGCCTCCGTCAAGGCCGTAGAAAGTGCGCTCGCTGGAGACAGGATACTGCTGCTTTCGGCCCAGAAACGGGTGGAAGCCGAGGATCCCCGGCCCGAAGACATCTACTCCGTAGGTACCGTTGTCAACATGATCCGCATGCTTAAACTTCCCGATGGCCGGGTTAAGATCCTCGTACAAGGCCTGCGGCGGGCAAGACTCGTCGAATTTGTGCAGAACCGCCCCTTCTACCTGGTGAACACCCAACTTCTGGATGAGGGCACGGGAACAAAGGGAAAGGGGATTCGTGTCGAGGCCCTCATGCGGAACGTTAAGGAACGGCTGGAGAAGATCATCTCCTTGGGGAAGGCTATCCCGTACGATGCTCTCCCCATGGCTAACAGCTTGAAGTTTCCTGGCCGCTTGGCGGATCTGGTGGCGTCCAACCTTGAGTTGGGGGTGGAGGAAGCTCAGAGGATCTTGGAGATCACCGACCCCGTGACTCGCCTGAAGAAGGTGGGTGAGCACTTGAATCTGGAGTTGGAGTTGCTGACCGTCCAGCACGAAATTGAGTCTGAGGCCAAGGAAGAGATAAACAAGGCACAGCGTGAGTATTTCCTCCGCGAGCAGCTCAAGGCCATCCAAAAAGAGTTAGGAGACGCTGACGAGCGCCAGCAGGAAATTCATGAGCTCAGGCGCAAGGTCAAGAAAGTAAGAATGTCTCCGGCAGGCCGGGAAGAGTGTTTGAAGCAGATCTCTCGCCTTGAGCATATGCATCCGGACTCTGCCGAGGCTACCTTGATTCGGACCTATGTGGATTGGATGGTGAGTCTACCCTGGAGCAAATCCACCAAGGAGAGCATTGATCTCAAAATCGCCCGCCGTGTTCTGGACGAAGATCATCACAACTTGGAAAAGGTGAAAGAACGAATCCTGGAATACTTGGCCGTCACGAAAGTCAGGAAGCGGATGAAGGGACCGATCCTCTGTTTTGTGGGACCCCCGGGTGTGGGGAAGACTTCGTTAGGGAAGTCCATCGCGCGTTGCCTAGGCAGACGGTTTGTACGGATCTCTCTGGGGGGGATCAAGGACGAGGCCGAAATCCGGGGGCACCGCCGAACTTACGTGGGGGCGCTGCCCGGTAGGATCTTGCAGGGGTTGAAGCAAGCTGGCTCGAACAATCCTGTTTTCATGTTGGATGAGATCGACAAAATCGGAACGGATTTCCGGGGAGATCCAGCCTCGGCTCTCCTTGAAGTCTTGGACCCGGAGCAAAATTCCAACTTCAGTGATCACTACCTCGGCGTGCCGTTTGACCTTTCCCGAGTCATGTTCATCGCCACAGCGAACCTATTGGATCCCGTACCCCCTGCACTGCGCGATCGTATGGAGGTTATGTTCCTGTCGGGTTACACGGAAGAGGAGAAGCTCCACATTGTCAGGTGTTTCATCCTGCCGCGACAATTCTCCGAACATGGGATCCGTAGCCGCTGGCTCAGGATCTCGGATGCTGCGATCCTCAAGACCATTCGAGAGTATACGCGTGAGGCGGGTTTACGGAACATCGAGCGGGAAGTGGCGAAAATCTGCCGCCGGGTGGTTCGGGAGATCGCGGAAGGAAAACGCAAGACCTTTCACGTTAATGCAGGAAACCTGTCCAAGTATCTTGGGGTTCGGCGGTTTATACCGGAGCTCGATCGGCGCCAAGATGAGATCGGTGTCGCCATGGCCTTGGCCTGGACCGAAGTCGGAGGGGAGTTGATGCCCGTTGAAGCCACGGCGATGAAGGGTAAAGGGCAGATCATGTTGACTGGGCAACTGGGAGATGTAATGAAGGAATCAGCCCAGACGGCCCTTAGCTTTGTGCGTTCCAGAGCCGGAGAATGGAATATCGCGGAGGATGTTTTGGGCGAAAAAGATATTCATATCCATGTCCCCGCGGGAGCCATTCCCAAGGATGGACCTTCGGCTGGAATTACGATGGCGGCTGCGCTCATCTCCCTGTTCACAGGGATACCGATCCGGAAGGACGTGGCAATGACCGGAGAGATCACGTTACGGGGAATGGTTCTTCCGGTCGGGGGGTTGAAAGAAAAGATCCTGGCCGCACGATGCGCGGGCCTTAGAATGGTCGTCTTGCCGGAAGGAAACCGTAAAGACCTGGATGAGCTTCCCAAAAATGTCAAGAGTTCCCTCAGCTTTGCCTTTGTTCAGCATGTGGATGAGGTTCTCCGCGTCTGCTTGGCCGAACGGAAGACGGATCAAACAGGGGAAACCCGTGAAAGGCATCTGGTACCGACTCCGGTGGAGGTGCAGGGAGAGGGAGTTCTGGAGGAGGAGCGGTGGAAGTTACCGTGAAGTTATTTGCTCTGCTCAGGAGCTATGTTCCTCGGGGGACCGAAGGGTACGTATTCCAATGGCGATTGGAGCGGGGGAATTCCATTGCGGATTTGCTCTTGGACTTGCAAATTCCACCGGAATTAGCAGAACTTGTTCTAGTGAACGGCAGGCACAGCCGCCCCACAGATACACTCCATGAAAGGGACGTGGTGAGCCTGTTTCCGGCCCTTGCCGGGGGCGCTGATGGGGGAGAAAATTGCCAGCTATGAGTCCGGAAGAACAGTTGAGGTTCCTGAAGCGGGGGACCGTGGAGATTCTTCAGGAGGAGGAGCTTCTGGAAAAACTCCGTCGCTCTCGGCAGTCAGGGGAACCCCTGCGTGTAAAGCTGGGGATGGATCCTACGGCTCCGAACTTACACTTGGGGCATACGGTCGTCCTGCAAAAGCTGAAACATTTTCAGATATTAGGGCATCAGGTTATCTTCCTCATCGGAGACTTTACGGGGATGATCGGAGATCCCAGCGGCAAATCGGAAACCCGCCGGCCTCTGAGTCCAGAGGAGATCCAGGCGAATGCCAAGACATACCAGGACCAGATCTTCAAGATCCTGGATCCCGGGAAAACCCGCATCGAGTTGAACAGCCGCTGGCTTGGTAATCTGAAAGGCCGGGACCTTATAGAGATAAGTGCTCGCTTCACAGTGGCTCAGATGCTCGAGAGGGAGGATTTTCACACCCGCTATGTCAACAAGCTGCCGATTGCAATCCATGAGTTCCTCTACCCTCTGCTCCAGGCTTACGATTCCGTGTCCCTGCAAGCTGACGTGGAGTTAGGAGGGACGGATCAAAAATTCAACCTGCTCATGGGGCGCGAACTACAAAGAGCTTTTCGTCAAACTCCCCAAGTCGTCATTACGATGCCGATCCTGGAAGGAATCGACGGGGTCCAGAAGATGAGCAAAAGCCTGGGGAATTACATCGGGATCAGTGATCCTCCGGGAGAAGTGTACGGAAAGCTCATGTCCATCTCAGATGAACTTATGTGGCGATATTACGAATTGCTCAGTGACAAAGAAACGGAGCAAATTAAAGCCCTCCAAAGCCGGGTGAAAAGTCAGGATGTGAACCCAAGAGATGTCAAGTCGGAACTGGCAGGTGAAATCGTCAGCCGGTTCCACGGCGCTGACTCTGCTGCGAAGGCCCACCATGACTTTGACAGACTTTTTCGCCACAGGAAAGTTCCTTCAGAGGTGCCTGAACTCAGGCTCCTCTGGGATGGAGAGAAAATGTGGCTTCCCCGCTTGATGACCAAGGCGGGATTGACAGCCAGCACCTCTGAGGCCATCCGGCTCATCGAGCAGGGAGGGGTGAGCCTTGACGGCGAGAAGGTTCGAGAGGCGAATCTGGAACTTCCTTCCAGCAAACCCTACCTGCTTCGGGCCGGAAAACGGCGCTTCCTGCGGGTGATCCCGACCAGACAATAAGTTATTGAAAGTTTGTTAGTCATGGTTCCCTTGACAAGTTTTGCAAACATGCATATCTTTGAAGTAAAGAAGGACGAGAGTTCTCCTAGAAAAGTGTTCTTTTTTATCTTGACAGGATTCGATTGTCGGGTATACTCCAAGGTTCCTGAAACGGGATTCTCCGCTCTTTGAAAACTGAAGAGGGCTCGTTATGATTGGCAGGCAAGAATCAATTCCGATGTTTGCCCGATGGGAAAGTCACATTTTCCATCGGGTCACTCTTCATGATTTGGAGAGTTTGATCCTGGCTCAGAACGAACGCTGGCGGCGTGCTTAACACATGCAAGTCGTGCGAGAAAGGAGGGGGCAACCCTTCCGAGTAAAGCGGCGAACGGGTGAGTAACACGTGAGCAACTTGCCTAGAAGAGTGGGATAACCTTGCGAAAGCGGGGCTAATACCGCATAAGACCACGTCTCGCATGAGATGAGGTTAAAGGTGGCCTCTCCTTGGAAGCTGCCGCTTTTGGATGGGCTCGCGGACCATTAGCTAGTTGGTGGGGTAATGGCCTACCAAGGCGATGATGGTTAGCTGGTCTGAGAGGACGATCAGCCACACTGGAACTGAGACACGGTCCAGACTCCTACGGGAGGCAGCAGTGGGGAATCTTGGGCAATGGGCGAAAGCCTGACCCAGCAACGCCGCGTGGAGGATGAAGCCCTTCGGGGTGTAAACTCCTGTCAGGCGGGACG
>DATEAK010000224.1:0-3926 GCA_035288405.1 bacterium
AGACTCCATGAGGAGATACAACGCCGCGGGAACGACCAGCACGTATGAAGGTCACGGAATCTCCTCGGAGGTCATCCGGGCCTATAAGGAGCTGTGGAGCAAAGGCGAATTGACGGTCCGCAGCTACCTGGTGATCAGCCCGACTCCGAGCAAGTCGGTCCGTCCCGAGCTCGAGGAAATGGTCCGGGACTGGGCCCCCTACGCTGACGGCTCCGGGTTCGGCGACTCCATGTTGAGAATCGGCGGACTGTTCATTCAGGAGGGAGGGGATCCCGACGTCGCCAGGCTCACGAAGCAGGAGGCTCCTTACACGGAGTGGGCCGCCTACTACTACGATGCTCTGTCACCGGATAAATTCCGGGATATGGTCTACCTCTGCGCCCAGTACGGACTCAGGGTCAATACCATTGCGGGGGATGGGAAATCTCTCGATGCGGCCCTGTCCCTGTTTGAAGAGGTCAACAAGACGTACCCCATCGCCGACAAACGCTGGGTGGTGGAGCATCTTCAAGAAATAAGCCCCGAGCAGGTCCAAAGGATGAAACGGCTGGGCCTCGTGGCGACCGGCAATGCCGCCAAGCACGTTTCGATCAGCGGCGGAGCGCGCCTGAAGAGGACGCCGAAGGAACGGCAGGCGGAGTTCACCGCATACAGAAGCATCATGGAAGGCGGAGTGCCGTTGGTCCTCGCCACGGACAACGTTCCCATTGAACCCTTGAAAGCCATCTGGGCTGCCGTGGCGAGAAAAGACTGGTATACCGGTGAGCTCTTGGGTGCGGCGGAGAGGCTCACCAGAGAGCAGGCGCTCCGGGCGATGACGATCAACGGAGCCTATCTCGCCTTCGAGGAGAACGTGAAAGGCTCCATCGAAAAGGGAAAGTATGCGGACTTGGTCGTTCTCAAGGAAGACTACCTGACGGTCCCTGAGGAGAAAATCAAGGATATCGAGGTGCTCATGACCATCGTGGGCGGAAAAACCGTCTACAGCAAGGCGGAATTTACGGCCAGCCGGGAAGAGTAGCGAGCGACCAATCGCTTTAGGACCGCGAACTCCTCCTGGTCCGCAGGAGAGGATCAAGAATGACTCGAATTACCAGAACTGGAGGGACTCTGATCGTCCTGGCCCTGTTGGGACTCTTCCCCGGGGCGACCCTTCTGCAGGGCCAGGATTTCAAAGCCGAGCAGCCTGTGGCGATGACTGCCCCGGGTCAGGCTCCCGAGATCGCCATGGTGAACCTGCTGGCCAAGCAACTGAACCTCAAGATCAAGTCCGACCCAATGCTCCCCCCGGAAGAGCTGGTCGGCGTCAAGACCCTCATCCTCATCCTCGGGGCGAGCGGAAAGGGCCTGGGGGAAGCCGGAGTCGACTTGAGGTCCGAAACGAGGCGAGCCCAGGCCCTGATCTCCGCGGCCAAGAGAAGAGGGATTAAACTCATCGGAATGCATCTGGGGGGTGTGATGCGGCGGGGGGAAAATTCCCAGGTGATGATCGATGCCGCGGCCGCCAGTTTGGACTTCCTGGTGGTCCGTTCCGACGGCAACAAGGACGGACTCTTCACGAAGATGGCCAAGGATCAAAAGATCCCGCTGGTCCAGGTGGAAAAGACGCTGCAAGTCGGAGAGGTTCTCAAGAAGATTTTCACTCTGTGAGCGGTTTTCCTGGGTAGGAGTAGGGTCCGCAGCGTCGTGTCCGGCTCTCAAAACCCACCTGTCCGCAACGGCCGGGATCTTCGGAAGAGCCCCTTCAGGGACCTGATCCGTGAGCGAGACCACAGAAATCCTCATCCAGATTGCCGCCATCATCGCCACCTTCATCTACGGGTTCAGGACCAAGCTGCCCGTGGGGATCACCATGATCCTCAGCTCTCTGGTCGTGGCCCTGGTGGCGGGGTTCGGAATTCCCCTCCAGCACGTCGTGGAGGGGTCTTTTTACTTCCTGGAGCTCATGTCCTGGCTGATCACCGGCATGGTCTTCATCAAGGTCATGGAGGCCACGGGCGCGCTGGACGCAATCACGCGTTATCTCATGTACAAGTTTTACGCCTACCCGAGCCTTCTCCTGTGTGCGCTGGCGGTGATCGTCATGTTTCCGGCCATGATCACCGGGTCCACTCCGGTTGCGGTGCTCTCCACCGGGGTGCTGGTGGCCCCCATGCTTCTGCGCATGGGGATCCCGAAGCTGGAGACGGCGGCGATCATCGGGATGACCGCCCTCCTGGGACAGAGCGCCCCGCCGGTCAACGTGATGATCATGATCATCGCCACCAGTACCTTCATGCCCTATGAGGGATTCATGATTCCCCTGGCGCTCACCACGTTTCCCCTGGCTTTCTTCTCGGCCATCTACCTGGGCCGCAAGTACGTGTCCTCGCAGGAACTGAGGAAGCTGGTTGATGTGGATGTGGGGGAGAAGCGATTTCCCGTCGGCTGGAAAATGCTTGTTTTGTTTCTGCCTCTGATCGTCCTTACGGTCTTGATGGTGCTCCCCCTCACGTTCCCCTTCGCCTGGCCGGACCTCGGCCTGCCGTTGGACTTCATGCTCAGTGCTTTTGTGGGTCTTTTCACGGGCCTCAAGAGGGTGAAGTTCTCGGCCGTGTCTCTGGAAACAGCCAAGGAATCCTTTGTTGTTATGTCTCTATTTGTAGGTATGGGTGTGTTCGTGCACATCCTGTCACTTACGGGTGTCAAGGGATTCCTGGGAATGACCGCAGTAGCCCTGCCCAAGAACCTTCTTTACCTCTCCACAGCCATTGCTCCCGCTCTTCTTGGCGGACCGATTGTTCCCTTTGGAGTCGCCGCCATCCTTGGACCGCCGATCGTCTTGGCCTTTTCGGCCCAAAACGCCGTAATTACAACGACAGGCCTCTCCTTGTTCCTTTCCCTGGGATGCCTGTTCCCGCCGACGGCCTTGAGCTCTTTGTTTGCAGCCCAGATTACGGGCGTGGAAAATTATCTTTTGGTGACGAAACGGTGCTGGTTTCCCGCCCTTGTGAATGCGATTGTTGCATTTCTGGTCATTTACTATGCGGATGGGATAGCCCAATTTCTAGGATACTTCGGGGTGGCGGTTAAGTAGCGGCATGGAGTAGGCCGAGGTGCCCGATGACTCTTCCGTTCTGGTTTGAGCTGATCACCTGGCTTTACCGGGCAATCTATCTCTACATCGTTGTCATGATGATAGGGAACATGTTCCGGGAGGGAACAAGCTTGGCGAAACAGATCGGCTACGCGCTCGTCACCGTTCCGTTCCTGCTCAGGGTACTGGGCTTGAAATAAGAGAGGAACGCCCTTGGAAACCACAAGAATTGCCACGGTGAGGCAAAGCATCTTCGTACTGATCGCGATTTACGTCATAACTGCTCTTGCCACCATCTACTTCGAGAGACAACGCATCAAGGAACCGATTGTGAAGGGGCCGGGCGTGACCAGAACGGGCCGGCTGAGCGACTATTTCCCTCCGTTGAAGAAATATCCCGCAGTGGATACGGTTTTGTATTTTCTGGAAGGGGAGGAGCCGGGAGGAACCATGGCCATTCTCGGTGGAACGCACCCCGGTGAACCGAATGCGATGTTGGTCGCTACCCTCTTCATAGAAAGGGCCAGAGTAAAAAAGGGTCGCTTGATCATCACAAACCGACTCAACACATCGGGATACGACGTTACAGAGCCCGGAGGAGGCTATCCACCTCGGTACCACATTGCGCAACTCAACGGCAACAGCCGCTGGTTTCGAATGGGAGGCAGGACATTCGCTCCGTTTGTCGCCTGGCCCGATCCGACAATATACGTGCACTACCCCGAAGGTCAGTCGCTCGCCTCAGGAGAGAATCTGAATCTGAATCGCAACTACCCGGGGCGCCCAAACGGCCGGCTTCCCGAAAGGGTGGCCCACGCGATCATTCAGCTTCTAAACAAGGAGACCGCGG
>DATEAK010000225.1:0-3547 GCA_035288405.1 bacterium
ATTCGGCTTTGGGGCTTCGGCCCACATCGTCATTCAAATCGCCCGGTCCTGGAACTGTGACCTCTGGGTCTTCTCGCGAAGTCCCAAGCATCAGGAGCTGGCGCGCCAACTGGGGGCGAGCTGGGTCGGCAGAGCGGAGGAGACGCCTCCGGGAAAATTGGACCGGGCGATTCTCTTTGCTCCCTCAGGAGGGCTCGTGCCGGCCGCTTTGAGGCACCTGCGCAAAGGTGGCACTCTGGCTATTGCCTCGATTTATCTCGACGCCATCCCGGAGCTGGATTATTCCTCTCTTCTCTACGGAGAGAGAACTGTGCGCAGCGTCACCGCCAGCACCCGTCACGATGCGGCGGAACTCCTGAAAGTTGCCGCAGAAATCCCCATCCATACGGAAATCGAGGTGTTCCCGCTGGAAGAAGCCAACCAGTCGCTGCAGAAGCTCAAGCACGGACATATTCAAGGAGCCGGCGTTTTACAAATCCGGTGAAGGAAAAAAGAAAGCAGACTCATTAGGGTATAGAAAAAGGAGGCAACATGCGAGGAAGCCACTCCGTAGAAACAAGCAAGGGCCGTCTTCTGGGCTTTTTGACGATGGTGATCGTCCTGGTCCTGTTTGCAGCAACGGCACTTGCACCGACCCGCGCGTTTGCCCAGGCGGTGAAAATCAAAGCCGCGTACAGCGCCGTATCCGCCGGGATCGGCGCCATCTGGATCCCGAAAGAAACGGGTCTCTTCGCCAAAGAAGGACTGGATGTGGAACTCCTCTACATCCGCAGCGGCTCCCCGACCATGCAGGCCCTGCTGTCGGGCGAGCTTCAATTCGCCCACATCACGCCCGTGGCCGTGCTGGGAGCATGGTCCGAAGGGGCCGACGTGGTCTGGCTCAGCACGACCATTCGAAGCATGGTCTTCACCCTTCTGGCTCTCCCATCCATTAAGAGCCCGGCGGACCTGATCGGGAAACGCATCGGTCTGACCCGCCCCGGCTCGTCCGCCGAGATTGCAGCACAAATGGCGCTCAAGCATCTGAACATAGATCCGAGTAAGGTAAGCTATTCTTTCATCGGCGGGGTGCCGGACATCCTGATGGCCATGAGGGCGGGAGCCGTTCAGGCAGGCATGGTTTCCCCTCCCACCTCTACGCTCGGCAAGAAACTCGGCTACAAACCTCTCGTGTTTCTCCCTGACCTCAATCAGCGGTTTACATTTGCCGGTATCGCCTCCTCCCGCCGTTACATCCAGGAGAATCCCTCCGCGGCAAGAGCTTTCATGAAGGCGGTCACCGAAGGGGCGGTTGTCTACAAGAAAAATCCGGACGTTTCCCTCAAGGTGCTGCAAAAATATATCCGGACCAACGACATGGAACTTTTGCGGGAAGGATACAACGAGTACGTCAGTGCCATTGCCAGTCCTCCCTTGCCCGACTTGGAGGGCCTGGAGACCGTGCGAGACTCTATGCTGAAGACCAACCCGAAGCTGAAGAACATGGACTTGCGCACCCTTGCCGATGACCGCTTTGTAAAGGAAGCGATCCGCTAGAGGCGCGAGAAAAACAATCCTGATCCCGCCGCGGGGAAATTCGCTTAGATTCCGGTATCCGCCAGCCACCTGGCATATTCAGTCTGCTCGAAGCGCACTTTGTCGAGAGCCTGCTGGGAGAACCACTTCTTGGGGTCGATCTTCTTCATCGGGTACTGAGGCCGATCAAAGATTTCCTTAAACTCGAAGGGGACCGTAGCGTCAATCCCGATTCCTCCCGAGTAGCGCGTTTCATGGCTCACCCACTCCTTGCCGCCCGCTGCCCCAGCCCGCTCGGCAGGCTGGAAGGTCTGCCCCCGTCCTCCCGGAGCCACGGTCAGAATATCCGTGTTCGCCTCCACGCGGGTGGTCAGCGCCCACAGGATATCCTGGGCGTCGTAGAGATTGACGTCGTCATCGACGACGATGGCAAGCCTCATCCCTTGCGAAAACGCGATGGCGGCGGTGATGATATTTTTCTGATAGCCCTCATCGAAGCGGCTGCGCTTCTTGACCTGGAAGAGAACTCCGCCCCAGTCCGTGAGGCTCAGGGGAATACTGGCATCAATCACCAGGCCGGGACACATCCGATTGCCCAACTCGATGAATCCCGCTTCCCGAACCTTGGCGGCAATGTTGTGATCGTCGTTTCCGTGGACGATCGGATTGTAGTAGATGGGCTTCTCCGCCCGATGGGTGATGGCGGTCACCTGGAACTTATACGTACGGTACGCTTTCCCCATGTAACCCGCCCACTCCGGGTGAAACGGGGTCACGCCCTGCTTGTTGGCTTTCTCGGCCTCGGGAGTTTCCCAGACCCGCTGGGTGGTGTCGAGGTATCCTTCCAAAACATATTCGGCGTTGGCCAGGGCATAGGCATCCACGGTCTTGGCCTTCACGATGTCGACGGGAGAACCCTGGATGGCACCGGCCAGACCAATCTCATCGGAGCCCTCGGGGAGATTCATGTAATTGAACCCGCTGCCGGCCACCAGATAGGCGGCCGGTGGAATTCCCAGGCACATGGTCAGAGGAATGGGCTCCTTGCCGTAGTAGCGGGTGGCGATTTGCCACATGTGCGAGCCGGGCGCCGTTTGGAAACTCGAGTAGTCCTTGCGGTCGGGCAGGAAGCTCATGCGATTGAAACCGATGTGAGATCCACCTTGAAAGTACTTGCCGACCACGCAGCTGATCCCGCCTCCCAGGGTGCGGCCGGGATCCTTTTCCGTGTGGGAAATCATCGGGACCACTTTCCAGACGTCGATGTCTTTTGTGACCACGACTTCCTGGCAGGGAGCCTTTTCCACGACCCGCGGAGGAATCGGCTTGCGGAACCCCTCGCGAATGCGCGTTTTCAAATCCCGGATGTGGCCCACCCCGAACATTTTGTTGATGAGACGGTCACTGCTGAATAGGTTGATCGCCATGCGGGCGTTCGGGTAACCTTTGATATTGGAAAATAGAGCCCCGGGACCCGTGTCAAAGAGTTTTTGAAAAGCGGAAATCTCCAGATGGGGGTCGATCTCCACGCTGGAATCCAGCAGATCCCCCGTACTCCGGAGAAACTCGATCGCCTCTCGCATGCTGGTCAATTCAGGCATTATCGTCCCTCCTTTAAAATTCCTGCGGATTTTATCAATCCCCTCCAGCGGAAGCCGCGCTCTGAGGTAAGCACAGAGTACGGTCGAACGAGCGGCCAGGAAGGATATCTTAACACAACCAAACACGATCTTCAGCGCCGAGAAATGCCCCTCGGGCTCTTGAGGGATTTACTCTTTCTCTGCGTTCTGAAACATGATAGTATTTCTTTATTCCAGAATCGTTTGGCTTGAGCTTCCAAGCAGGATCCGTCCGAAACGAACCGGCGTCCCAACAGAGGAATCCAATGTACGGGAACGTTGGGCAGTGTCCGGGCCAAAGCAAATCGCGCTTTCCCACGGGGGGAGAGTGCACCTGGGGCGAAGCCGCGTGGAGATGATCGAGGGAGAAAAGGGGAGGGTAGCATGGTCCGCAGACAGGTGATCTTGACGGT
>DATEAK010000226.1:0-8891 GCA_035288405.1 bacterium
AAAGATACGAGCAAGAGGCCCCTGGACCGGCAGGTAGAGGTTGCCGCCATCTCCCAGCCCTCGCTGGCAACAAATTTCATCATCTACACACCTGAAGAATTCAGAAAGCAACAGGAGAACGGGAACTTCTTTGTCGTGGAAGAGATCCTGAAGCGGGGCGAAGTCCTCTATGAGAGATAGCACTCGCTGGATGAAGCTGGCGAAGGAAGATCAAAAAATGGCGAAGCTCGCCTACGACGCCAGACTTTACAATCAGGTATGTTTTCACTGCCAACAGGGAGCGGAAAAGTGCTTGAAAGCCTTCCTCCTTGAAAAGGACGGAAAGTATCCCAAGACCCACTCCCTTGCCGAACTCCTCAGCCTGGCAAGTCTCCGTAACGAAAGCCTTTTTGGTTTGAAGGATGACTGTTTCTACCTCGACCAATTCTATGTGCCCACGCGGTATCCCGATGCACCTCTGGGTAGCCTGCCGGAGGGAGAACCCAAACGAAAAGACGCTCAAAGGGCGATGGAAATCCTGATGGACCTCCTGAGAAGGATCACAAAAGAACTTTCGGATTAGAGAAGCATGGATGTTCCCGATTCCTGGCAGGAACTTTCAGACGCATTAGCCCGCCATCCGGGAGTGGTCCTCTTTCTCGGTGAGCCGGATGCCGGCAAGAGCACCTGCGCTCTTTATCTCGTCGAAGAACTCAGGAGCCGCGGGCTTTCCGTTGCTCTTGTCGATGGAGACATTGGACAGGCTCACCTGGGGCCACCCGCCACACAAGGGTTTGCGCTAGCCACCTCGCAAGGCCTTCAACTTCAGAACCTCTACTTTGTTGGGGCCATCACCCCCGCAGGGTTTCTCATGCAGGTCGCCGGTGGGCTAAAGAAGCTCGCCGACCACGCTCGGGCGCGGAAGGTTCAGGTGATTTTGGTAAACACTACGGGGTTTGTCAGCGGCTCTACAGCGACGGCCCTCAAGCTCCACAAAGTAGAACTCCTCTCTCCTCGCCACATCGTAGCGATCGAGCGCGGAGACGAACTTGGCGGAATCCTCAGGGGCCTCTCCTCTTCACCAGAATTGAGCCTCCACCGCCTGGCCGCCTCCCGCCACGCGCTCTTGCGGTCCCCCGAGCAGAGACAATCGTATCGCCGCCGGCGCTATCGAGACTACTTCGCCGACTCCGGACGTCTTGAGGTCCCCCTGCAAGGCTGCATCCGGATGGAATATGCTGGCAGAGCCCCGCTACTCGCCAGAAACCCGCAGGCTTTGCTCGACCTCATGGTGGGACTCAACGATTCCGAGGACTTCGCCCTCGGCGTAGGGATCATCCGGGATCTGACGGAAGACTCCACAATCCTGTCCGTAGAAACTCCGCTGCGCGATTTATCGGCCGTCACTTGCTGCCGCATCGGTGCAGTCGCCATCGGCCCGAATTGGGAGGATCACCCGCTGGTTTCTTAGGTATGGTAAAATTTGACAATTACACGAATCAGCCAGGAATATGGGGGAAAAGCAATGGAAATCGTGGTTCAAAAGGGGAGCATCCTCGAAGTCCAATCCGACGGAATCGTCAATGCCGCCAACAGCCAGGGCGTCATGGGGGGCGGCGTGGCCGGCGTGATCCGGCGGGCGGCCGGCAAGGAAGTCGAAGAAGAGGCCGTTGCCCAAGCGCCCATTCCCGTGGGTTCCGCCGTCCTGACGGGGGCTGGCAGGACCCAATTTCGAGGGATTATCCACGCACCGACGATGCCCTTGCCGGCCCAGCGCATTCCTGCGGAAAATGTCTATAAGGCGACCGGGGCAGCCTTGCAGCTAGCCGAGGAAAAAGCGTTTCATAGTGTGGCCCTGCCGGGAATGGGAACGGGAGTCGGGGGAGTCGCTCACCAGGAAGCGGCCCGGCAGATGATGAAAGCCATTGGGGAGTTCAGCGGAAAAAACGTCCAAAAAGTGATCTTGGTGGACGTGGATCCATCCATGGTTGCTGCCTGGAAGGAAGCTCTCGAAGAATCGGATTCGACCACGGACCCCAGAGTACACAGGAAATATAGGGGCGAAGGAGAAACGAAATAAACCGCAGTCGAAGTTTCAGTTCAGACCTCTTCAAGAAGGTGTTGCGCTATGGAGTCTAGAACTCATCCGCCGTTTTCAGCCAACGCCCTCACCGTCCTCGAGAAACGATACCTGAAAAAGGACAAAGAGGGAAAAGTCGTCGAGACACCGGAGGAGATGCTCCGGCGGGTGGCTGAAAACATCGCCTCGGCGGAGCGACTTCACAATCCGCAAGCAGATACGGGAGAAATGGCCCGAAAATTTTACCGGCTCATGTCCTCTCTTACATTTCTCCCGAATTCCCCCACTTTGATGAATGCGGGGCGCAGCCTCCAGCAGCTCGCCGCCTGTTTCGTGCTCCCCATCGAAGACTCTCTGGAGTCCATCTTTAGTGCGGTGAAACAGAGCGCCCTGATCCATCAGAGCGGAGGAGGTACCGGCTTTTCCTTTAGTCGGGTAAGGCCGCGCCAGGACATCGTGGGCACCACGGGCGGGATCGCCAGCGGCCCGGTATCTTTCATCCGCGTCTTCAACATGACGACAGAGGTCATCAAACAAGGCGGAACCCGGCGCGGTGCGAACATGGGGATTCTGCGGGTCGATCATCCGGACATCCTGGAGTTCATCTCGGTCAAGGAAGATCCCAAGGAACTGACCAACTTCAACCTTTCCGTAGGCGTCACGGATGCTTTCATGGAAGCTGTGGAGAAAGGAGAGACTTACCCCCTGCTAAACCCCCACAGGAAAGCCATCGTGGCCCAGCTTCCCGCCCGGGACGTCTTTACCCGGATGGCAGAGGCCGCGTGGCGCAGCGGGGAGCCCGGCGTCATCTTTCTGGACCACGTGAACGCACACAACCCGACCCCGGTCCTGGGAACCATTGAAGCCACCAACCCGTGTGGAGAACAACCTCTCCTCCCTTACGAAGCCTGCAATTTGGGTTCCATCAATTTGGCCGCGATGATTACCGAAGATGAAGCCTTCCCTGCGATCGACTATCGAGAGCTGGAAGCCGCGGTACGGCTGGCCGTCCGGTTTTTAGACAATGTGATTGATGTGAACCGCTATCCCCTTCCGGAGATCGAAGCGATGGCCAAGGGAAACCGGAAGATCGGACTGGGGGTGATGGGGTTCGCGGACCTTCTCCTGCTTTTGGGGATCGCCTACGACAGCGAGGAGGCATTGCAAGTCGCCGAAGAAATCATGGGTTTCATTCATAAGGCTGCCTGGGAGGAATCGGCGCGCCTGGCCCGGGAGCGCAGCCCCTTTCCGAACTTCGGGAAAAGTATCTTTAACGAATCAAACCGCGAGCCGGTGCGAAACGCCACGGTGACCACAGTGGCTCCCACGGGGACACTGAGCATTCTGGCGAATTGCACGAGCGGCATCGAGCCCCTCTTTGCCTTGAGTTACGAGCGCAACGTCTTGGGGGGAATCCGCCTGCGAGAGATCAACCCGAGCTTTCTGCATCTCGCCCGGAGCGAAGGATTTTACAGCGAGGCCCTCATCAAAGGCCTTCAGGAAGGGGCGCCCCTTCGTGCTCTGCCACGACTGCCGGGCCGGATCAGCTCGATTTTGCGTACCGCTTTCGACATCGCCCCGGAGGGACACGTGCGAATGCAAGCCGCCTTCCAGAAACATACGGACAACGCCGTCTCCAAAACCATTAATTTCCCCCCTCAGGCCACCGTTGAAGATGTCGCCAGAGTCTTCCGCCTGGCCTACACGCTGGGCTGCAAGGGAATCACCGTCTACCGCAGCGGCAGCCGGGAGCACCAAGTCCTGGCCTGCGGCAGCGTCCACGTATGCTGACTCCTGTTGTCGAACCCGCGCGAAAGGAGAAAAGAATGCCTCTGGTCGCCGAAGAACTCAACTCTTTGAAAATTGCCCAACAGTACTTCGAGAACGCCGCAAACCTCCTTCATCTGGATGAGGGGATGATAGAGTTCCTGCGGCGACCCAAGCGCCAGCTCATCGTTTCCGTTCCCGTCAAGCTGGATGACGGCAGCTACCGGGTTTTCGAAGGCTACCGGGTTCATCACAACATGGCCCGGGGCCCGGCCAAAGGAGGAGTTCGCTATCACCCCACCGTCAACCTGGATGAAGTAACAGCTCTGGCGGCCGCCATGACCTGGAAGTGTGCCGTCATCGGTCTTCCCTTTGGAGGCGGGAAAGGAGGCGTCGCCTGTGATCCCACCGCTCTGAGCTTGAGGGAACTCGAGGGTCTTACCCGACGCTTCACGACCGAGATTTCCATACTGCTGGGTCCGGACAGCGACATTCCGGCTCCCGATCTTTATACGAATCCGCAGATCATGTCCTGGATGATGGACACGTATTCCATGCATCGCGGCTATACAGTCAATGGAGTCGTGACAGGAAAACCGCTGGCCATCGGGGGCTCCGAGGGACGATTGGAAGCCACGGGAAGAGGTCTCCTCTACATTATCCGTGAGGCCGTCAAACACCTGGGCCTATCCATGGAGGGGCTCAAAGTCGCCGTTCAGGGATTTGGCAATGTGGGTGCCGTCACCGCACGCCTCCTATGGGAAGAAGGGTGCCTCATCATCGCAGTGTCGGACGTCAAAGGCGGGATTACCAATGCCAAGGGGCTCGACCTCAAGGCAGTTCTGGCCCACAGCAGCGCCACCGGCAGTGTGGTCGGTTTCCCGGGAGCCGAATCCATCAGCAACCAGGAACTCCTGGAACTTCCCTGCGACCTTCTGGTTCCCGCCGCCCTGGGAAATCAGATCCGGATGGACAATGCGGACCGCATCGGGGCTCAGATCATTGTAGAGGCCGCCAACGGGCCAACGACCAACGGCGCCGATGAAATACTAAACGACCGCGGGATTTTTCTCGTCCCCGATATTCTCGCCAATGCCGGAGGTGTCACAGTCTCCTACTTCGAGTGGGTCCAGGACCGAGATGCATTTTTCTGGTCGGAATCCGAAGTGAACAGCCGTTTGGAGCGCATCATGCTCCGGGCCTATAAAGAAGTGGAAAGCACTTCTCAAAAATACGGGGTACCTCTGCGAACCGCCGCCTACATCGCAGGCGTCTCACGGGTCGCGGAGGCCACCCGTTTGCGCGGGATCTACCCGTGATCAACACAAGATCACCCTCATGACGGCGGGAACTATTTCCCTTCGATGAGCATGAGATCCGGGTCCTCCAAATGCTGGATGACCACGCTCAAAAACTTTCCGGCCTCGCCCCCATCGATGACCCGGTGATCAAACACAAGGGAGAGGGGCATGATTTTTCTGATGACAACCTGTCCCTCTCGTACGACGGGCCTGTCCTCGATTTTTCCCACCCCCAGAATGGCCACTTCAGGATAATTGATAATCGGAGTCCCGTAGGACGCCCCGAATACACCATAGTTGGTAATCGTAAACGTGCTCCCCTTGAGCTCTGAAATGTCGAGCTTTCTAAGCCTGGCCTTTTCCGCCAGCACTTCCATCTCTTTGGCCAGATCCAAAATGGTTTTCTGATCGGATTCTTTGACCACGAAGACCATCAGGCCATCGGGTGTATCCACGGCAATCCCGATGTTGTAGTATTTCTTAAGGATGGTCTGCCCGAGTTCGTCATCCAGAGTGGCATTGAGCCTGGGGTGGGCCTTCAAAGCCGGAATGACCGCCTTGATGACGAAGGGAAGGTAGGTGAGACGAATCCCCCTTTGCTCGGCGATCTTCTTTTCTTTGGCCCTGACCTTTTGCAGGTCGGTGATATCCGCATCCTCCCAGAGGGTCACATCGGCCACTCGCTTGGAAGCCTCCGCCATGTGCTTGGCAATCGTACGGCGGATCCCTCGCAGCGGGATCTTTTCCACAGGCCCATAAGAGTCGGTCTCTTGCCCGGCTCTGGACAGCGCCTTGCCGGCAGCCTGCTCCACATCTTCGCGCGTAATTCGCCCCCCCGGACCGGTCCCTTTCACTTGCTCTAAATCGACCTTTAACTCTTTGGCCAAGGCCCGGACAGAGGGAATGGCTCGAACAACTGCTGACACTTCACTCTCTTCCGCTTCCTCCAATATTCCCACGACTGAGCTGGCAGTTTTCTTTTCGAGCGGCTCAGTGGCAGGGAGCTCCGCTCCTTCTTCAACGGTCACCAGCACCTGCCCCACCTTTATGAGATCTCTCTCCTCTCCATGGAGCCTCAAAACCTTTCCTGAATAGGGCGAGGGAAGGGTCACGATGGCCTTATCCGTCTCCACATCAACGAGGTCCTGGTCCTCTTTAACCAGGTCTCCCTCTTTGACCAGCCAACGGACAATTTCTCCCTCCGTGATTCCTTCACCGACATCGGGGAACTTAAATTCTCTTGGCATCTCTGTTGCCCCTCCGTCTGACTAAAACCCCATGACTCTTTCGATGGCACGGACCACTCTCTGTGCGTTAGGCAGATAGTAATGTTCCATCTTCGGGAACGGGATCACGGTATCAAAGCCGGTCACCCTTTCCACCGGGGCCTCCAAATAGAGCAAGGCTTCCTCGTTGATCCGAGCGACGAGCTCGGCGCCAAGGCCGCAGGTTCGCGGCGCCTCGTGAACGATCACCACCCGTTTCGTCTTCTTCACGGATTCAATGACCATCTCCGTATCAAAAGGAGAAAGTGTCCGCAGGTCAATGACCTCAGCGCGCACTCCTTTCTCCTGAACCAGCTGGGCTGCTCGCAGAGCGGGCTGGAGCATGGCCCCCCAGGCGATCAGGGTAACATCGCTGCCTTCTAAGGCGACCCGGGCCACCCCCAAAGGGATGGAATATTCGTCTTCCGGCACCTCCTCCTTGATGGCTCGATAGACCTTTGCCGGCTCCAAAAAGATGACAGGATCCGGGTCGCGGATAGCCGAGATCAGAAGCCCTTTCGTTTCATACGGAGTTGAGGGGACGACAACCTTCAAGCCCGGCGTGTGAACAAAGAGAGCCTCCATGCTCTCCGAGTGATGTTCAGGCGCATGGATCCCGCCTCCGTAGGGCGTGCGGACCACCAGCGGGCAGTGGTATCTTCCCCGGGAACGTGTTCGGATCCGAGCTGCATGGGAGATGAGCTGCTCCATAGCACCATAAATAAACCCTTGGAATTGAATCTCGGCAACCGGTATGAGACCGTAGGCTGCCATGCCAATGGCGACGCCCACAATGGCTGATTCCGAGAGAGGAGTGTCCACAACCCGACCTTCTCCAAACTGAGCCAGGAGTCCTTCCGTGGCCCGGAAGACTCCTCCGTTGCGGCCCACATCCTCTCCCAACAGAACCAGGCGGGGATCTTTCGCCATCTCTTGCCTGAGAGCCAGGTTCACTGCCTGAACGACATTCAGATTGGCCAAATGATTCTCCCTATCCCTCACTCCCTTCTCTCTCTTCGAGAAATCGCTTCATTTGCTGTAAAAGATCCGCGGGCATTTCCTGAAAGGTATACCGAAAGATGTCGCGCGGGTCAGGAGGAGGCATCGCTTCAAACTCCCTGACCGCTGCTTCCACCTGCACCAGAACTTCTGAGATCACCTGTTCACCATAAGAGGGGTCCCAGAGCCCTTTTTTCTCCATGTATTTTTTCAAGCGCTGGATGGGATCCTTCGCCCGCCAGGCCTGAACTTCTTCCGGCTTGCGGTAGCGCGTGGAGTCGTCCGCCGTGGTGTGATCGCTCATACGATACGTCACGCATTCAATGAGGGTGGGCCCTCCTCCTTTCCGGGCCCGGTCCAGCGCCTCCTGAGCTGCTTTGTAGACGGCAAAGACATCATTCCCGTCCACCTGGATCCCTCCAAAGCCATAGGCGATCGCCTTCTGGGCCAGGCTCTGTGCCCCAGTCTGCCGCTGCAACGGCATAGAGATGGCCCACTGGTTGTTCTGGCAAAGGAAGACGATGGGCAGGGAGAAGATTCCTGCAAAATTAAGTCCCTCATGAAAATCCCCCTTGGAGGTTGCACCGTCTCCAAAGTAAACGATGACGGCGATCCGATCTCCTTTGGTCTTGGCTGCCCATGCGGCCCCTACCGCAATAGGGATTTGAGTTCCCACAGGGATTGTGATGGGAAAATCGTTGTGACCTTCCGGGATCTGACCTCCTCGTTCATCTCCTGACCAGTACAGATAAATCAACTTCAGGGGAAGGCCTCTCACAAGATAGGCTCCTGTCTCCCGATACGAAGGGAACAACCAATCCGACGGCTGCAAAGCATAGGCACTTCCCACCTGCACGGCCTCCTGTCCCAGAATGGGGGCATAGGTCCCGATTCGTCCTTCGCGCTGGAGTTTAAAGGCCCTCTCATCCACACTCCTGGCCAGGACCATCCATTCATACAGCTTCCTTATCTCCCGATCCGTGAGGAGTGGACGAATGTGCTCATCACAATTCCCCTCCTCATCCAGGATCTGGAGCCATTCAACGTCAAAGCTTTTGATGGTTTTCTTGGGCATGGTGGTCCTTTGTCTTAACTAGAAATTAGCTGCTAGACGATTTAATTTCAAACAACTTTTCGTTTTTTTTATTTCCGCTAATATAGAAGGGTAGGTTGCCCTTAATCGCGCGGTCCAAAAAATGAGTGTGAACGCCGACTTGAGAGGAACAACCATGAGGAAAGCTGTAATTGTCAGCGCCGCACGAACCCCGATCGGAAGCTTCAACGGGGTCCTCAGTCCGCTGCCCGCCACCAAGCTCGGGAGCATCGCAATCGCTGAAGCGCTAAGAAGGGTAAGCCTAGAGGGCCAAGAAGTGAGTGAGGTGATCATGGGAAACGTCCTCTCCGCAGGTCTGGGGCAAGCCCCGGCTCGTCAGGCCAGTCTGAGGGCAGGTCTTCCCAAAGAAGTGGGGTGCACGACGATCAACAAGGTTTGCGGTTCAG
>DATEAK010000227.1:0-6674 GCA_035288405.1 bacterium
CCAATCAGAAATTCATTTCCCGCTTCCAGTTCATCGAAAAAGAAGCCACCCGCCAGGGCAAGGATTTGCGCAAGCTCACGCTGGAAGAGATGGACCGCTACTGGGAAGAAGCCAAGGAAAAATAGCCGTGCGCGAAACCTCGGGAAGCCTGATTTTCCTGGTGCTGATCCTTTTCGCGGCAGCTGTTCCAGCCCTTGGTTCCGAGTCTCTTGTTCTTACCACAAATCAGTTGCGTCCCGACCTGGAAGTACTCTTCCTGGCAGCCGAGCCCGCTGGAGCCGCATCAAGGATTCCCACGTTCTGCCGTACACCGACACCCCAATGCCCGAAGGAGGAGCAGATTTCTATAGAGGCGCTGGCCGGAAGCCGGGGGAAAATCGCCGAATTTGAAGTGGGGACTGGAAGAACGGCAGGAGCGTGGAGAATCGAGGGAGAAGGCGAACCGTTTCCCCTGTACCTGGAGCGTCCCCGCGGGTCCACCATCAGCTCCTTACCTCTGCTGGATGCCCGCCAGATGGATTCCGCACTGGCCGAGACACATACCCAATGGCAAGGGAAGTCGTTCTGGGTGAACGGAAATCTTCCGACCAACCCCTTCTTGGCCTCCGTCTCCTTTACTTTTGCGCCGGTTAAATCCACCTTGCTGCGCCTGGGCGCAGCCGCTCCCCTGCACATGGAGCGAGTGACCATCGCCGAGGTCGGGATCAATGCGGTGAATGGGAACCTGCTCCTGGTGCTGCGCCCTTTGGGGAAAGCGCGGCGTCTTGCCATTCCCGTTTCGGCAGCACAACAGCCGGTTCCTCCGGCGGACGTCTCTCTGTTTCAGAAGCAGAGTCCCCGTGCTCAACAGGCAATCCGCGAGAGACGCCTTTTCCTGGGGATGACGCAGGACCAGGCTCGGTTGAGCCAGGGGGAACCGGCCAGGATCGAGACCACAGTAGATGCCAAAGGAACCAGAGTACGATGGTCTTACGGCAGCGAACGTTCCGGACTGGCCCGCCACTTGGAATTCAAGAAAGGGATCCTCATCCGCTACCGGGAAACGCGCACTCGCTAATCACTCTTGCCCACCCCCACTTTTCCGAGCGTAGTAGAGCAAATGGAAACCTTTCGCCGCAAGCTGCAAAGAGACCGGGCTGCCCCTCACAGATTGCGCTCGATTCCCCGCAAGTCCGATGCCACCTCCCTTCATCTCCGGGGCCGGGTGTGCCCCGTACGGGCGACTTAAAGTTTTGCAGGTGTCGCTCTCCCGAAGACTTGAACTTTCTCGCATGCGAAAAATAACCGCCTCGTAAGCGCCCTCCCGCGCAAAAGTTTACCGGAGCCCCAAGGGGCACCCCGGTCCCTCCCTCTCACGTCGCAAGCGCTTCGGGAGCCCAAGGGGGCTACCCCGAGGAGCTGATGCGAGCACAATTCCCGCGAAACCAACCGAGGGGCAAGGCGAATCACTCTATTTACTTTTCCCGCATTTGCCGATATAAAAGTTGTAAACCCTTTAAGGCACTCTCTCTCCCCCCAAAGCGGCTGGTTTGCGTGGGGAAATCCCGGGGAGACCAGTGCTTAGGGAGGAGGACGGTGGCAGACCACGAGAGAGTTGACATCCCCGAGGGCAAGGAACTTCTGGTCAGCAAGAAGTTCAATGATCCCGGCAACAGAAACAAGACGGTGGTGCTGGGGAAAAAGATCGACCACTTCCTGCTCGTAGAGCTTCCTCAGGAGGACGGGAAATATCTTGCTGTTGACAAGGGAGAGGTTTGCCTTTTCCGCTTCATGGAAAGGGAAGTGATTTACAGTTTCGAAGCCACGGTCCTGAATAAGCTTACGGAGCCGTGCCCAATCCTCTTTTTCGATTACCCCTACCGACTCGAACAGTTTCAGATCAAGGAAAAAGACCGAGCCTCCACCCTGGTCCCCGTCATGTTTTCCCTCGAAGGAGAAGAAGCCGGTGCGGCCAAAAAGGCCGATGGGGTGATCACCCAACTGGGCCTCGGAAGTTGCCAGATTGTGAGCGGCAAGAAGCTCCCTGAGAATACTCAGGTGGGTCTCAGTTTCCGTTTGCCTACAGACCACGTGGTCAAACGGATCAAATGGGTGGTCAAACTAGCATCAGCCGCCCGCTCACCCAATCAGTTCATCTTGGAAGGCGACTTCGTGGATCTTCTGGACCCAGCCATCACCAAGATTGACCAGTTCCTCGAACTGCACCAGCGAATTCAGCAAGCCGTGGAGAACCCTCAGGTCTCCCCGGAGACCTCCACCGCCGGGAAAAAGGGCTAACTCGTCACTTTAGGACTTGCTTGATCCAGCCCCCACCCAGAATCTCGTCGTTCTCGTAGAAGACGGCCGCTTGTCCGGGGGTAATGGCACGCTGAGGAGTATGGAAGGTTACCGTCACTTCATCAGCTCCTGGACCGGAACGAAGCACCGATCGAGCGCCCCCATGGCGGTGGCGAATCTGCACACTCGCTTCCCGCTCTCCATTCAGCTCGGGGACGAGCATCCAGCGGACATTCTCAACCACACAAACAGTGTGGAGCAGTTCTTCGTTTTTGCCGACCACCAGCCGGTTGCGGTTCGTATCAATTTCCAGAACGTATAGAGGTTCCCGAGAGCTGACCCGAAGTCCCTTGCGCTGGCCGATCGTGTAGTTGGGATAGCCGCGGTGCCTTCCCACGATCTTTCCCTGAGGATTCACGATGTCCCCCGCCCGATCCGCAACTTCGGGAGCACGCCGGCGCACGAATCCCGCATAATCGTTGTCCGGGATAAAACAGATTTCCTGACTTTCAGGTTTGTTCGCCACCGGCAGGCGGTGCTTTTCGGCCATAACCCGCACTTCCTCTTTCGTGAATTCCCCCAGCGGAAAGAGAGTGTGAGCCAACTGCTCCTGGGAAAGATTGAAGAGGAAGTAGCTCTGGTCCTTGGCCTGGTCCCGTCCCCGGGCCACCCGCAGGCGCTCACTACCGCCTCCCAACAGCCGGGCATAGTGCCCCGTGGCGACTTTATCGGCGCCGAGCATCCGGGCCCGCAGCAGGAGCGTGTCGAACTTCACCTTCTGGTTGCACACCACGCAAGGGTTCGGCGTGCGACCCTGCAAGTATTCCGAGACAAAGTAGTTGACCACTGCGCTCTCGAATTGCTGTTCAAAGTTCAGGAGGTAGTGGGGAATGCCGAGCTCGTAGGCCACTTGGCGGGCGTCCGCCAGATCTCGGGGAGAGCAGCAAGAGCCGAAGGTCTTGTCCGCGTTGTGATCCCAAGTCTGCATGGAAATTCCGATGATCTCGCACCCCTGTTCCACGAGTAAAGCCGCGGCAACGGAGCTGTCCACCCCGCCGCTCATGGCCACAACGATTTTCTCACCCATAGACAGACTCCCTTTCCCTGTCTGATCAAGGGGTTAAGAACCCAAACCCGGGACGCCGCCTGGCCTCCCCCCCGGAAACTTGCGAGAGGCTTCTGTCCGATCCGAAAGGTCAACAAGCACAAAAAACGGTACCATCTCAATTATGGACTCGCAACTCATTTCCGGAGGACAAAGCTCCGATAAGTCTCAATGCAACCAGCAGTACCGGGGAACCTTCCCAGCGGGGAGGCCGTCGTTGACATTCCTCCCCCCCGACCCTATAATGCGTTCCCCAAACAGGAGATGTGGATGAACATTGGAAGTCAGCTTGTGATTACCCTGGCGGATGGGACCGTCAAGCAGACCAATCCCCTCACCGGACACGAGGCTTGGTTTGTCCCCGGCCGCGGCACCCGCCCTTTGATCAACGAAATTCCGAAAACGGCCAAACCTCTGGAGCCCCACGACCCGGAGGATTACTGCAACTTTTGCGAGACCAACTATCTCAATACCCCTCCGGAAAAAGAACGGCTGGTGGCCGTCAACGGGGGCTATGAAGTCCGCGAGCATCTGTACCCGGATCAGTTAAATACCGAGCGCCCTTTGTGCCGACGCATCGGAAATCTCTTCGAGATCGTCACCATCGACTACTGGCAGAAGAATTACAACTACCGTCTCTCGGAAAAAATCGCCCAATGGAAAGGAGAATACCTGGCACGGGAGGACGGCCTCAAGCATGTCCTCAAAACCGTGGACTACAAATTGAGCCTGGCTAAAAAGTCCGAGGAGGAAATCGCCAACACACTCATCGGTCAGAAGGTAAAAATGGCGGATGCGTTCTTCGGGGGAGGACATGATCTGATCGTCTTCGGACGCCACTACCCTCCCGAAGCAAAGTACGATCCTCAGATCTGCTCTTCCGGGGAAATGACGCAGGAAGAGCATTCCCATTACATTCAGTTTACGGTCCGCGGGATTCAAGACATCCTGGAAAACAACCGCTACGTCCGCTACGTGATCACGTTTCAGAACTGGCGCATGGCGGCCGGGGCCTCTTTCGATCACCTGCACAAGCAGCTTGTCGCCCTCGACGAGTGGGGCACGTTTCTTGATCGTGAGGTCGAGCTGACCCTTAAGAACCCGAACCTGTACAATGAGCTGGTCGCGAACTTCGCGGGCTACTCGAACCGGGTCATCGCGGAAAACGATCACGCGATCCTGTTTGCGGACATCGGCCACCGCTACCCTACCCTGGCCATTTATTCCAAGAGTCACCACATAAAGCCTATGGAACACGAGCCTGAGGAAATCCGGGGAGTCAGCGATTTGATCCATGCTGCTCACATGGCGATGGGCAGCATGATTCCGTGCAATGAAGAGTGGTACTACGCACCCCGGGATTGCCCCGTGAAGATCCCCTGGCACATTCTGATCAAATGGAGGATCAATACGGCGGCGGGCTTTGAAGGGGGGACGAACATCCACATTAACCCGATCCCTCCTCTGAACCTCAGGGATCTCATCGTGCCCCGGCTTTACGATCTGAGGGACAAGAAAATCATCGACGGCTTTAAAATCGCCGAAGAGTGTCCCTTGCTCCCAAACTCTCTGAGGTATAACCAGTCCTGAGAGTTCTTGAGGTGAGACATCCGGGCGAGGGGACTTAAGGAGGCCGAATGTCCGAGATGCGCAAAGATCCCATCACGAACCGCTGGGTCATCATCCGCACGGAACGGGGCGCCGGTCCCAGCATAACCAAGCCCTCCCGCGAAGAACCCGAGCCTGCCCTGTGCCCCTTTTGCGAGGGGAACGAACACATGACCCCAGCCGAGATCTTCGCTTTGAGAAATCTGGGTACTTCTCCCAATGGGAAGGGGTGGCAGGTGCGCGTGGTTGCCAACCGTTTCCCCGTGCTTGGAATCGAAGGAGACTTGGGAAAAGAGGGTCACGGTCTTTTCGACAAGATGAACGGCATCGGGGCTCACGAGATGATCATCGAGTCGCCGGCCCACGGGGACGGTTTGAACACACACGGGCGGGATGTTCTCACCCGGATCCTTGAGGTGTATCGACTGCGCATGCTGGATCTCATCCGGGATCTGCGCTTCCATTACATCCTGGTCTTTCGTAACGAGGGGCACGAGGCCGGCGGGCATTTGCGCCACCCCCACTCGCAGATCGTGGCCACACCGGTAACGCCCCGGGAGGTCAAGTCCGAGCTACGGGGCGCCCAAGATTACTTTCGGTACAAAGACCGCTGCATCTTTTGCGACATGATCCGGGCGGAAAAAGAGGACGGTCGCCGGGTCGTTTGGGAGAATCGTGATTACATCAGCTTCTGTCCGTTTGCCTCCCGCTCCCCATTTGAGATGTGGATCCTGCCCAAAGAGCACTCCGCAGATTTCCACCGGCTTACCAGTGAACGTCTGGTGGGAATGGCTGAAGTTCTCGACCAGTCCATGAAGAGGCTGGCGCGGGCACTCGACCGTCCCCAGTACAATATGGTCCTGCACTCGGGTCCCAATCGCCGGGAACGCCGCGACTACTGGCAGACCATCGATCATGACTTCCACTGGCACATGGAGATCATCCCCCGGTTCACTCCGTATTCCGGATTCGAGTGGGGCACGGGGTTCTTCATCAATCCAACCCCTCCTGAAGAGTCTGCCGCATTCTTGCGAGAGATGAAAATTTCATGAGTCCACTGGCGGTAGCGTTCGTCTGGCATATGCACCAGCCCTACTACACGGACCCCGTTTCGCGAACTGCTTTGCTGCCGTGGGCCCGCCTCCACAGCACCCGAAGCTACTACGACATGGCCTCCTTGTTGGAAGAATTCCCGGATGTCCGTGTCACGTTCAACCTGGTCCCTTCCCTGCTCCGGCAAATCGAACAATACTCCCACAAGGAGATTCACGATCCTTTCCGGGATGTAGCCGAGATTCCAGCCGCGGATCTCGAAATCCGGCACAAGATTTTTTTACTGCACTTCTACTTTTATACGAACTGGGACACGATGATCGATCCCTATCCGCGCTACCGGGAACTGCTGAACCAGCGTGGCCGCCATCATCCGGAAAAGGAAGTGGAAGGCCGGATCCGTGAGTTTTCGGTCCAGGACTATCGGGATTTGCAGGTCTGGTTCAATCTGACCTGGATGGGCTTCGGAGCCAGAAAGAAAATTCCGGAACTAAACGATCTTTTCGAGAAGGGGGCATGGTTTTCCGAGGAAGACAAGCGTTTGGTCCTGGAGGCCCAGGACAACATCCTGGCCGAGGTGATCCCTCTCTACCGGAAGCTCGCCCAGCAGGGGCAAATCGAACTGACTACG
>DATEAK010000228.1:0-6284 GCA_035288405.1 bacterium
CTTCCTACTTTTGAGGGAGGTGGAGAGTTTTACTCCTCAGGTTCTGGGAGGCGCTGTCCTCACCTTCGGAGGGATTCTCTTGATCTTCGCGGGTCGGGCGTTTTAACGGAGACCAGCAGAAGAACAGACGCCGCTGCGGCGAATCCTGCTCCTGTCAGGAATGCGGTTGTTACTCCCCAGGTACGCCACAGAAATCCGAAAATCAGACTTGCAGGCAAGGCTCCCAGCCCGATAATTCCGTTGTAGTAACCAAAAGCAGTTCCTCTGAGTTGGGCGGGCACGAGGTCGGCGACCCAGGCCTTTTCGGAGGGTTCCGTAAACCCGAAGTAAATGCCGTAGGCAAGAAAGACGACAATGAGCCCCGCGGAAGAACTCGTCAGGGCAAACGCAAAGTAGATCAAGGCATAGAATGCCCAGCCCAAAAGGATGAGAGGGCGTCGTCCCACCCGGTCGGAAAGAGGACCCCCGTAGGAGGTGGAGATCATTTTCACCCCGCTGTGCACTGACCAGAGCACCGCGATCCAGCTTGCGGGAACCCCTGCCTCCGATAGGCGCAGGAGGAGGAACGCGTCTGTGGAATTGCCCAGGGTGAACACGAGGAGTGCCAACAACAAGAACTTGAAGTCCCTGCCGAGCTCGTGCCAGTGACGCCGCAAGTTTAGAGTCTTAGATTCTTTTTCGAAGGCCCTGGGCGGTTCTTGAACGGCCGTGAGGAGCACGACGATGACCACGGCAGCGGGGAGTGCCGCCAGAAGGAAGACGTGACGCAGGCTTACCCCTTCCAACGCGAGCAGCGCTGCGGCCACCAGGGGTCCGATGACAGCGCCGGCGTGATCCATGGCGCGGTGAAACCCGAAGGCCGTTCCCCGTTGGCCCGGATCGGTGACGCCGGCAATCAACGCATCCCGTGGCGAAGTTCGAAGTCCTTTCCCGATGCGGTCCAGAAAACGCATGACCAGGACAAACGGCCACACCGTCGCCAGGCCAATGAGTGGTCGAGCCAAGCCCGCCAGACTGTATCCCACCACAAGGAGTGGTTTCCTGCGGCCTGACCGGTCAGTCCAGATTCCGGAGAAGACCTTTAACAAAGAGGCGGTGGATTCGGCAATGCCCTCGATTATCCCCAGCGCCAGTGCCCCGACTCCCAACACACTGGAAAGAAAAACGGGCAGTAAGGGGTAGATCATCTCGCTGGAAAAATCTGTGAAAAAACTGACGAATCCCAAGGCAATGACGGTCCGGGGAAGGCGCATTTTCCTGTCTCACGAAAGGTGCGGAAACTCCGCTGGTTTGCGGCCCAGTATATCATCAACCGCCTTAGCTCTCTTTGTTTAAGTGGGATACAAGATGCTGGACGGGATCAATGTCGAAGAGGCATTGTACCTGGCCGATCGGATCGCCATCATGTCCGCCAAGCCGGGACGGATTCGAGAAGTGATCCGGATAAAAGATCCTCGTCCCCGAGATCGCGGAAGTGCGAGCCTGGTGAGTCTCAAGCGCACTGTCCTCGACTTGTTAGGGTTGGAGCCGAAATTCTCGCAATCCATTCCTGCCATCTAAATCTGCAGACGAAGAAACTCTGCGTTCATTTTTCAATTCGAGAGACTCATTTTGAAGAGGAGCCGATTTTTCTCCTATCTTCTTTCGCCTCGATACGAGTAAATTATAGATTGGTGTGGTTCTCGTTCTCTCCTTTGGGGCGTATCTCCTCATAATCAGAGCTTTGCAGAGGAAGCGGTGATTACTGCAGTACGGGGACTCCAGTTGACTGTGAGCCGGGGCGCAAGACGGGAACTCGGAAAGCAAGAACCTGATGGGGCAGGGAGACGGCGGTGGGTGGATGGATAGTTCCCGCTAGCTTGGTGGCCGGGATTTTCGGCACGGTGGGCATGGACCTAGTGCGGGCTCTCGGCGCTCGGCTAGGCGTGATGACGTGGGGGATTTCCCCTCTCATCGGACGTTGGGTGTTGGCATCTCTCCACAGAGGGATCCGTTGGGGTGTTCCGATCGAGAAGGAACCGGGCCGGGCGGGAGAGTATCCTGTAGCGATCCTTGGGCATTATTTCTTTGGTGCGCTCTTCGGTTTTGTCTACGTTCTGATCATTCCCGCCGCGTACTGGGGTTTGGTGTCGGGTCTTTTGTTTGCTCAAGTCACCTTGCCGCTCATCTGGTTTGTCCTTTACCCGGGCATGGGCTTGGGATGGTTTGGATCCAGGCTCGGGGTTGCCCGATCTTTGTTTACCACGATCGCAATCCACATTGTCTACGGTTTGATCCTGGGCGCGTTGATGGGGCAGATCCCCAAATCTCATTGACTAGAGTCTGACACTACTATGGTATGATCGAAAAGTTGGGGGCTCCGGAAGGAGAATGGGGTGCAGGCGGCCGTCCTCGAATCCAGGGAACGGGTTCTTTTCAGGAATATCCCCACTCCATCCACGGGAAAAGACGATCTCCTCCTGGAGTTCGGGCGTGAAGTGACCGACTTTCGGGTAGGGGAGCGTGTAGTCCCGGCCCCGAAGATTCCCTGCGGTACCTGCTATTATTGTCTCGAAGGCTCTAGCGTCTTTTGTGAGAACCGCCGCATAATCTCAGTAGCCGACTTAATCACAGAGTTGCCCTTGGATTCAATTGATGAGGTTTTCCGGAAAGCCGACAAGAACGAGGGGATGAAGGTGATGATTCTCCCGGACTCCGGAGGTTGAGGAGCGATCGTATGAAGCGAATCGGAGTTCTCACCAGCGGTGGAGATGCTCCCGGCATGAACGGTGCGATTCGAGCTGTGGTCCGCAGCGGGCTGGCCCGGGGTCTGGAGGTGTACGGGATCTACCGGGGGTATGCGGGTCTCATCGCAGGAGAGATGTCCCCGTTCGGTGATCGGGATGTGGGAGGGATTATCCACCGCGGCGGCACGATCCTCGGCAGTGCACGAAGCCCCGAGTTTGAAACGGAAAAGGGACTTGAAGAAGCCCTGCGGCAGCTCAACCGGAAAGCAGTGGAAGCTCTGGTGATCATTGGCGGCAACGGCTCACAGGCAGGAGCCTATGCCTTGTGGCAAAAGGGGTACCCTGTCGTAGGGGTGGCCTCTACGATTGACAATGACCTCTACGGATCCGACATAACGATCGGAGTGGATACGGCGCTCAACATTGCCCTGGAGGCGATCGATCGCCTCAAGACCACCGCTTCTTCCCATCAGCGCGCCTTTCTCGTCGAAGTGATGGGACGGAAGTGCGGCTATCTGGCCCTCATGGCGGCGATTGCCGGAGGGGCCGAGGCGGTGCTGATCCCCGAGATCAACGTGGATCCCGACACGTTGGCCGTTGAATTGAGGGAAGCCTATGTGCGCGGGAAAGCCCACGCTCTCATCGTTGTTGCCGAGGGGGCCGAGTGTAATGCGGTCAAACTGGCCCAGTACTTCAAGGAGCATCAAGCTCGCTTAGGGTTTGATCTGCGCGTCACGACCCTGGGGCATGTGCAACGGGGTGGAGCCCCCGGCGCATTCGATCGACTCCTGTCGACCCGGTTGGGAGCGGGAGCTGTGGAAAGAGTCGTATCCGGCGAGTTTGGAGTTCTAGTGGGTCTCTGCAAAGGTGAGGTAGATTCCACACCGCTGGATGTGGTAGCCTCCAGGAAGAAAGAACTGGACCTGTCATTGTATGAACTATCCCGGGTTCTGGCCCGGTAACACGGGTTAGAGGAGGAGAAAAATGAAGGGATCCATATCACGCCCGACGCTTAAAGATCTCGATTTGAGTCCCGGCAAGAGGGTTCGACTGCACCGCCTCTTATACGAACACGGCCCGGGCAACGGCACCCTCTTGATTCTTCCCATCGATCAGGGGCTTGAGCATGGGCCCAGGGATTTTTTCCCGAATCCGGACAGCGCCGATCCCGAGTTCCAGTTCCGTCTGGCCAAAGAGGGGGGCTATTCGGGAATCGCACTCCATTTTGGTCTGGCGCAGAAATATCTGCGGGGATTTGAAGGGGATGTTCCCGTCATCCTGAAACTGAACGGGAAGACGGAAGTTCCTCCGGACGAGGAAGCTTTCTCGCCGATGACCGGAACGGTCGTTGATGCGGTTCGATTGGGGGCCGATGCGGTGGGCTACACGCTTTACGTAGGATCGGCTGCGCAAGACCGAGACATCGTTCAGCTCCGAGATGTGCGCCGCCAAGCCGACCGGTACGGCATGCCTCTGATTGTCTGGGCTTACCCTCGAGGTCGCGACATCGAGAAGAAAGGGGGAAGAAACGGCCTTTACGCCATTGATTACGCGGCGAGAGTTGCCGCGGAACTGGGAGCGGATGTAATCAAGTTAAACCTTCCCGAGGCGAATGCTGAAAAGGACAAGAATTCTCCTGCTCCGTATAAGACACTTCAGTGGAGCCATGAAGAGATGGTGCGTCAAGTCATTCGATCTGCGGGCAAGTCGCTGGTGATCATCTCAGGCGGAGAAAAGATGGGCGATCAGGAACTCCTGGAAAAAGCACGCGTCTCCCTGGAATCCGGAGCCACCGGGTTTATCTTCGGTCGCAATCTCTGGCAGCGCCCCTTCCCGGAGGGGATAAAGATCACCCAGCAACTGAAGGCTCTACTGAAAGAATACGGGGCTTGAACAAATTTTGTGAAAATTCTCTCTTCTTCATTGACGGAGTCGTGTCTGCGAGCCATATTGATTTAAAAGAAGAGAAGAAGCAGAGAAGGTTCGAGATGTTTGCCATGCTTGGTGAGTAAGAACGCCAAAGTTGTCCGCTTGATTCGTTGAACCTCAAGGAATTCTTCTCTAGAGGACCCGTCGCGATCCAACTCAAAGCTCTCCGTGAAATCGGCTAGGGCTGAGGAGTCAACGGATTAGGTCCTTCCACCAGGGCCTTTGTGCTGGGGTAAAGCCCCTGGAGGTAGGTGATATGGGTCAGTCAGTTTCCCTCGGTTCGTTCTCTGAAGTCCGCAAAGAATTCTATACCCAGTTCCTGGAATTTGCTCGCCACTACCCTGAAATTAAAGTCTCTCTTTACGTCCCCCGAGACGATCTTTACCTCCTGTCGGAAGAGGGATGGCTCTCCGTTGTCTGTGATTTGCTGGATCTTTGCGAATGCGATCGGCTCACTTTGATTGGAGCGATACCCAGTCTCCATCTCCTCGCATATCTCCAGGAAATCAAAAAAGGTTGGGGAAATCCGGAAGCATTCCGATAAGGAATAGGTAGTTGCTGTTCTCAGCAGGGAGAGGTATGGGGTTAAGAAATGAGGATTGCTTTCCTGTCCTGGGAGTCTCTGCACTCGATCCCCGTCGGGGGAGTGGGAGTTCACGTCACCGAACTGGCGGCGTCCCTGGAGCGCAAAGGTCACGAGGTGCACGTATTCACCCGCATGGGGCAGGGCCAACCCCGCCTGGATCGGATCCACGGAGTCTGGTACCACCGCTGTCCTTTTGACTTAAATCCTAACTTTGTAGACGAAATTCAGAACATGTGCCGGTCCTTTGTTCACCACCTCTTTGCCACGGAGGATGACGCGGGAGCGGGCTTTGATGTTGTTCATGCCCACGACTGGCTCGCCTCCAACGCCATGGTCTGGATCAAGCAGGGCCGAAAAAGAAAAGGGATTTTGACGATCCATTCCACGGAATACGGCCGCTGCGGCAACAATTTCTGGGGTGGGCAATCCGCCCGCATCCGGGATCACGAGCGTCACGGAACCTATTGTGCCGATCGGGTCATCACCGTTTCCAAGGCGTTAAAAGGAGAGGTGATGTGGATGTACAATCTCCCCGACTGGAAGGTGGAGGTGATCTATAACGGGGTGAACGTCCACGACTTTGACGGCTTGATTCCCGATCCAGGCGCAATCCGGCAGAATTATGGCATTGGTCCAATCGACCCGATGGTGCTCTTTTCCGGGCGGATGACGTACCAGAAAGGTCCTGACCTTCTGGTCGAGGCGATTCCCATGATTCTGCGCTACTATCCCCGCACCAAGTTTGTGTTTGCGGGGGATGGGGACCTGCGGGGGCGTTGTGAGCAGGGGGCCCGGCAGATCGGCGTCGCCCACGCCTGCCGCTTTCTCGGACATCGCGGCGGAGAGGAACTCCACAATCTCTACAAGCTCAGCGACGTGGTTTGCGTTCCCAGCCGCAACGAACCTTTTGGCATCACGATTCTGGAGGCCTGGAGCGCGGGAAAGCCGGTGGTGGCTTCCAAGAACGGGGGGCCGGACGAGTTTGTCTGGCACGATGTGACCGGGCTGAAAATCTATCCCACACCGGATTCCGGCGCTCCAGG
>DATEAK010000229.1:0-6278 GCA_035288405.1 bacterium
AAATCACCTGCCGTAAGAGTTTGGGACCGCGGCGAATTGGGTCGCAACTGGACGCCACCCGCTTGCACCGGTTGGACTGATTCCGGCTTCGCGACGTTGGTGGTGACTGTCGGGCGCTTCCGCCATACCTCCGGAGTCGAGGGCCTGCTCCGGCGTATCGGGGCAATCTCTGAACTTGCGGGCATTCGATATTGGTCGACGACAGGCAAACGATGGCAAACGCTTATTCTCAACGCCTATGCTTTATCGGAGGCGGTTGGCGATCGACGTCGCGAAGATTTCTCGCCCAGCGATATGGAGGAGGGCAAGAGCTTATATTTTCAGCAAGAAGACAACCTGTCCGGAAAGGCGATTTACCGATTGCGCGTTTTAAGCGCCTCGCTCGATCGGGTGGTGTTCGACACCGAGAATGCCGTCACCGTGCGGTACTTGTTGATCCCCCTTTTCCGTCCGGGCGATATGCAGTCGATTTACTTTCTCGAACGCGAATCACAAGCTGTTTGGCGTTATTACAGCATCATGCGTATGAGCAAGAACGCGAGCCCGTGGGCCGCGGGACATGAGGCATCCTCCATCAACCGCGCAGTGGCTTTTTACCGTTATCTGGCCGGGATTCCGACGGACAAGGAGCCTCCCGCATCGCCATAGACTGATTGTCTGAGGATTCCTTGATGACAAGTCTCACCACTTCCTTGATCCCCGGGAGCAAGTCTGTTACACTACGGCCCATCTCATTGAGAGAATCAGATTCTGCTCATTGGAACGAACAACCTGACCCTGTGGGGAGAAGCCCTTGCCCTTTGTTAAGGAGGCCCAAGTTATGGAAAAACGGCTCCGGTTCCTCCTGCCTGCAGCGATTGCTTTCCTATTTGTCCCGCTACTTATGTCTGCTCCGCTGAAAGGGGCTGAACTGCTGAAAGCCCGCCACCTGACGGCGGGAGGCTCCTCCAGCGTCTTGGCCCGAACGGGGATCGCCAAGGGATTTTTCAAGCAGGAAGGGCTCGATCTCGAAGTTCTGCACGTGGCCACCGGACAGCTCACCATCTCCGCCGTGCAGAGCGGCAGCGCCGATTTCGGCCAGTCTGCTTACAACAACGTGGTTGCGGCTGTCTCCAAAGGGCTGCCGCTGGTTGTGGTCACGATACACAACTACGGCTACATGGCGAAGGTTCTGGTCAGCAATAAAATTCAGGGCGCTAAGAGCATGGCGGACCTGAAAGGGAAATCCATCGCGGTGCAAGTCGGGACGGGTGTTTACACTGTCTGGGCCCGGTATTTAGGATCCCTCGGCCTTTCGCGAAACGACTTCCAGATCAAAAACATGAGAACGACTGTGATCCCGTCGGCATTCGACAGCGGTTCGGTGGACGCGGCCGTGGTTTGGGAACCGTTCGCTTCCACTGTGGTCAAGAAGGGTGCCGGTCGCGTGATGTTGGAGGAAAAAGACATTGCCGACCCGATCGGGGTCACCTATCCTTTCTTTGTATTCACGACAAAAAAAGAAGTGCAGGAAAAGCCGGAAGTCGTCCAGCGCTTCCTCAATGCCTGGGTCCGCTCCATGCGGTTTGTGACCACCCAGCGTGAGGAAACGATCGACATCATGACGAAGGCTTTCCAGCGGGAAGGTCAAAGTGTTGATCGGGAATCGACCCGGGAGATCATCTACAGCAGTATGAGATATGACCGGGCCAAGCTAAACCAGAAAGACATTCAGGACACGATGGCCATGGCTCAGTTCCTGAAAGAGGATGGCGTAATTGACCGGATTCCCAAGTCCGAGGAGTTCATCAACACGTCCTTTGCGGAGAAAGCGGAGAAGACGGTCAAGTAGTTCCGGCAAGTCTCTTTTGATGAAATCAGCCTGGAGGCTCTCATGGAATTCAGCGTCCGCCTGCCCACTTCCAATAGCGTGGCCAACGTGGAAAATATCGTTCGAGTAGCACAGGAGGCCGAGCGCCTAGGCTTTGAGGGAGTGTCTGTCCACGACCATCTGGCCTTCGCCGGGGACTGGGTCGCCTGCGGTTCTGTGGAAGCCATCGATGGAGAGAGAGAAAAGAATTTTTTCGAGGCTCTGAATGTCCTCTCCTACGTTGCTGCGCTGACGGAGAAGGTGAAGCTTCAGACCGGAATCCTCGTCCTGCCAATACGCAATCCTCTCCACATCGCCAAGGGAACTGCAACCGTCGATGTTCTGTCACGAGGGCGATTGATCCTGGGCGTGGGTCTGGGTGCCCCGTACAGCCGCCAGGGGAAGAAGGAATTTGAGTCGTTAAAAGTACCGGGGAGGGAGAGAGGGCTTCTGGCGGATGAATATCTTGAGGTGATCCGGGAATTGTGGACGAAGCCGAAAGCCTCTTACAAGGGGAGGACCGTAGAGTTCACCGATGTGGAGATGTACCCCAAGCCTGTGCAGAAGCCCCATCCGCCCATCTGGATCGGGGGAACGAGCATGAAGGCCGTGAACCGGGCGGCTCGCGTCGGGAACGGCTGGCTCCCCTCGGGGGCCACGGTGGAGGAGGTGCAACGCGGAGTCTCCGCCATTCCTGGATTGCTCATAGAGCACGGCCGGGAAGGATCTCGCTTGACGGCGGCTCTCAACGTCTTTACAGTTCTGGGGAAAGACTATGATGACGCATGGGCGATGGCTGAGAAGACGCTGTTCAGCCTGGCCAACCGGTTTCAATCGATCCAAGACGGCCTGAATCGGACACTGATCGGTTCTCCCACGGACATGATCCAGAGGATCCGCGAGTACCAGGAGGCCGGCTTGCAGCACATCGAGATGAAGATGCTGTACCCGAACATTGAGTCTCTGCTGGAGATGATGCGCCGGTTTTGTGGTGAAGTGCGGCCGGCATTCAATTAGGGTGAAAGCGGTTGCAAAATCCAGCTTTCACCCTTCGACATGAACGGTGGGAAGCTTGAATTTACGAACGATTTTCCGTTCGTGGTGAGCCCTTCGACCCTGCTCAGGACAGGCTTGTCGAAGCACGAACGGGGCTTTTCAGCAGCCTGGTGGAGGGGAGGAGTGGCCATGGCGGACGTAGAGACCCACAGAATGCCGATTGGTGGGGAATGGGTGGAAAGCGAATCCGGAAAGACGATGGAGACGATCAATCCGGCGACGGGCGAGAAACTGGGGGAAGTCCCACTCGCCAATGGGTCCGATGTGGACAGGGCGGTCCAGGCGGCAAAGAGAGCTTTCCGAGACTGGAGCCGTCTGCAGCCCAAGGACCGAGGGAAAAAGATCGGCGAGTTGGGAAAGCGGATTGCCTCCCGCGTCGAGGAAATCGCCCGCTTGGAGACACTGAATACGGGAAGTCCTCTGGAGGGGATGCGGGGCGATGTTCTGAGCACCATCGAGACGCTGGAGTACTACGCCGGCCTGGCCTACCAGTTCCAGGGGCAGACGATTCCCGGCGCCCACGGCCGATTGAACTACGTGTTGCAGCAACCCTTCGGTGTCGTGGGGCGGATCATTCCGTATAACCACCCGTTTAAATTTGCGGCGACCCGCCTCGCCGCGCCCTTGCTGGCGGGAAATACGATCATCATCAAACCTCCCGAGCAGGCTCCTCTGACCGCGCTGGAGCTTTACAAGGACATTGCAGAGGTATTTCCTCCGGGAGTCGTGAACATCGTGACCGGAGACGGCCCCACCACGGGAGATGCCCTGGTGCGCCATCCGGAAGTGCCGCGGATCGCCTTCATCGGCTCCGTGGAGACCGGCCGCCTGATCCTGCGCAATTCCGCCGATCTGATCAAGCGGGTGAGCCTGGAGCTTGGCGGGAAAAACCCGATGATTGTTTTCCCCGATGCCAACGTGGACAAAACCGTGGAGCTGGCCGTCACCGGCATGAACTTTTGCCGCTCCCAGGGCCAGTCCTGCGGCTCCACCTCCCGCCTCTTTCTGCATGAATCCCTCCACGATGAGTTTGTGGAGAAACTCGTGGCCCGCGTGCGCAAAATCCGCATCGGCATGCCCATCGAGGAAGACACCGAGATGGGTTGCCTGATCTCCAAAGACCAGTTCGACAAGGTCATGGGGTATATCAAGATCGGCATCGATGAGGGGGCCAAGCTTGTTGCCGGCGGGAAGAAGCCCGATGATCCCCGGCTCCAAAACGGGTTCTTCGTGGAGCCCACGGTGTTCGACGGCGTCCGCTCTACGATGCGCATTGCCCAGGAAGAGATCTTCGGTCCCGTGCTGAGCGTGATCACCTGGAATGATTACGAGACGATGATCGAGCAGGCCAACAGCGTCATCTACGGCCTCACCGCCAGCATCATCACGAACGATCTCAAGAAGGCTCACGAGACGGCGGCCCGGGTGGAGGCGGGGTACGTCTGGATCAACGGTTGCAGCAACCACTTCCTGGCGACTCCCTTCGGGGGCTGGAAACAGAGCGGGATCGGCCGTGAGGAGTCACTGGAAGAGTTGTTGAGTTACACCCAGTCCAAGAATGTCAACGTAAACCTGAACTTTTAAGGAGAACGGTAATGATCAAGCTATACGATTACGACGGCAGCCCCTATTGCCAGCGAGTGCGGATTGTTCTGGCCGAGAAGAAGCTCCCATACGAGAAAATTCCCACCGATATTCGCAAGGGAGAAGCGCGAACTCCCGAGTACTTGAAGCTTTGCCCCTACGGTCAGGTCCCGGTATTGACCGACGGGGACGTGGTTCTTTATGAATCGGCGATCATCAACGAGTACCTCGATGAAAAATATCCCACTCCGGCGTTGCGTCCTTCGGATCCCGCCCGCCGGGCCCGGATGCGTCTTTCCATTGACTTCATCGATCAACGCATGAACCCTCCGTATACGGCCTACCGCCTGGAGTTCCAGAAGCCTGAGGGAGAACGGAACGCGGAATTGATGGAAACCAAGCGCCGCGAGTTCCTGGACCAGCTGGGGGTGCTGAATAAAGAATTCGAAGGGAAAGAGTACCTGATGGGCGAATTCGGACTGGCGGATATCGCCCTGGCGCCCAGGCTGTTCCGCATGCCTGGTCTCAAGCTCGAGATTCCCCCGAATCAGGAGAACGTGCGGCGCTACGTGAATACCCTGCGGTCTCGGGCCGGTGTCAAAGAGGCCCTGGGTTTTTAAAGGATCACGAACGGGTCCTTTGCAGTCCGATCAGACGGGGCAAAAGTGGGGCGGCTACCTTCTCATCTCTCTTTCGGCCCTGTGCTGGGGTCTGTCCGCCACACTGGCTAAGTTCCTGTTTCGCCACGAGGTGGGGCCTCTCATTCTGGTTCAAACGCGGGCCAGTCTCTCGTTCGTGATTCTTGCCTTAGTGATTCTCTTCTTCCGTCCCGCTGCCCTGAAAATCAGGGCAGCGGACCTGCCCGCGCTCTCCCTGCTGGGTGTCGTGGGGATCGCCGGGGCGAATTTCTTTTACTACTACACGATTGCCATCAGCTCGGTGGCCACGGGGGTGATTCTCCAGTACACGGCACCGGTCTGGGTTTTGCTGGGCGCCGTCGCCCTGAAGTGGGACAGGCTCCACTGGCGCAAGGGGGCCGGGGTATTGCTGGCCTGGGCCGGCTGCATTCTCGCCGTGGGCTGGCCTTCTGAGGCTGGAGTGGCGGGAAGCACACTGGCGTTTGTGACTGGAATTCTCGCGGCGCTTTGTTTCGCCTTCTTCAATCTGTATGGACGTCGGTTGATCGCGCGCTACTCCCTGTGGACCATTCTCTGTTACAGCCTCGCAGCCACGACCTTCTTCTGGCTCCTGATCAATCCTCCCTGGGCGCTGTGGAACGCAGGCTACAGTCCCGATCAGTGGTTTACCTTCCTCTGGTTTGCAGTGCTCTCGGTTCTCCTTCCCTATACGTTCTATTCGGTGGGCTTGCGGCAGATCGGTCCCACCCGGGCCATCACTGTGAGCACACTGGAGCCCATCGTGGGGATCGTCTCCGCCTATGTGATCGTGGGGGAAAGCCTGGGGTTTGTGCAGCTTCTTGGAGCCGGTCTGGTTCTATCCGCGATCCTGCTCACACACCGGGGGTGATTTGACAGACCGGTAGCAAGGCGCTTGGACCACAAGGTTCGCGCATGCGATCCCGTTTGCAGTCATTCGCGTGGTTGAAATGTTCTTGCTAGGGTCTGGAAATCCCAATAAAATTCAAATTATGATTCAGAGATTAGCCGCCGTTCGAGGACGCGATGAGCAGCGTGTTCGTGGAGGATGAAACAGTGCACCGAAAAGCAATACGCCGAATCGCGGGCCTCGTGGTTCTGCTCACCTTCAGTCTGTCCGTACTCTCGGGCGT
>DATEAK010000230.1:0-10059 GCA_035288405.1 bacterium
ATTGTACGACTGGGGATTCTGAAGCCGAAATCGGCGCTGCGCTTTGGTGTCGGGGAGAAAGTCAGCGGCGGGGAACTTCTGGGTGCCGGGTCTGCTTTAAACGAATGGCTCACCACAGGCTCTCTAAGATAGCCGTCAGCAATTAGCTGTCAGCTTTCAGCTTCTGAAATCCGGGGTTCTTCATTCTCCTCCGAATTTCTGGCTGAATGCTGACCGCTGAACGCTTTCGAGCTCAAAGGGGTTTCCCCGAGGGGCGGATGAGGGTACAATTCCTTGGTGACGAACTGGGGGTGGGCAAGCCCGGCTCAAACCTTGACAGCAGTTTGCAGATCGGGCTATTATCGAGCCATGCGTAATTTGCCTTTTCAGGAGAAAGCAATAGATCGACTTCTGTACCTCAAGAGGGGAAGCAAAGCCGTCGGCTTTCTCCTGATGGGACTCTACCTCCTTGGCTGCCAGGCCAAGGTGGGAACCATTCCCGTTCTCGACACCCCTGCCCATCACACGGAAGTAGGAATGCGGCTTCTGGAGCGGGGCAAGCCTGACCAAGCTCTCCGGGAATTCAGCCTGGCCAAGTCCCTTGACCCGAGTTACGGTCCGGCCTACTTGGGAACCGGGGTGGTTTACCGCAGTCAGGGAGATTTCCCCAAAGCGTTTGCCGAGCTTCAGGAAGCCAAAAAAAACGCGCAGACGACGGATCAGAAGATTTCAGCCGGCGCCGAGGTCATTGCGACCCAGCGCCAAGCGTTCCTGTCAGGGCAGGCAGAAAATGACTGGCTGAAAGTCTCAGAACGGGAATTTGCCGAAGGGCTGCGTCAGTCCGGGGACCTCGCGGCCCTCTATTACGCCATGGGTCGAGCCTACCTGACCGCCTACGAGTTTCTTAAAGCCGAGGAAATGTTCCGCAAGGTTGTTTCTCTCGACGGTCTGTATGCCAAGTCTGCCTCTGCAGAACTGGCAATCATCGAGAAAGTGAAACAGTTTCTCCGGGAGGAGCAGAAGTGACTTCTCGGCCTTGCAGCAAACGAGATCCGGGAGTCCCTCCTTGCCTGTATTAACCCGCAAGGGGAGGGAAGGCATTTCCTGGATTCTGGGCGGGACGGTTGTTGTTGCCCTCCTCTACGTCGCCCGTGGAATTCTCGCCCCGTTTTTCGTGAGTTTCCTTCTGGCTTACCTTCTGGATCCTGTTATCGGACATCTCGCCTCCCGAAGGGTTCCCCGCACGGCTTCCATCGTGGCTCTGATGGTCGCGATGCTCCTGATCATTGGTGCCGCGGTAGTTCTTCTCTACCCGATTGTGAGTGAGCAGGGCCGGCATCTCATCGAAAACATGCCGCTCTACGTTGCCGCGCTGCAGAAATGGCTGACCCCCATCGTCGAGCGTCTGGGAATAGGAAACCCGAAGAGTCTGCAGGAGTTTCTCGATCAGGTGTTTTCGCGGTTCGGATCTCTTCCCCTGGAGGTTTTGTCACAAAGCACCCGATTTGGCTTTCAGGCCCTGACGAGTCTGGTCGGGTTCACTCTCTTTCTGGTGGATCTTCTGATTATCCCTGTGGCCACTTTCTACCTGCTCAGGGATTGGGATCAAATCAAGGAGAAGGTCTTCCGCTTGATTCCCGTGCGCCAGCGCAGTGGGGCGAGATCCTTGTTGAGGAAAATTGACGCGGCCCTGGGAGCTTTTATCCGCGGACAGGTGCTGATCGCTTTCCTGCAGGCAGTCTCCTACAGCGTTGGCTTCACATTCGTCGGAGTGCCCATGGGTGTGCTGCTGGGAATCGTGACCGGTATTGCCAGCCTGGTGCCTTACCTTGGTCTGGTGGTGGGTTTGCTCCCTGCCCTGATTCTGAGCTACATTCACTTCGGAGACTTTTCTCACCTGCTTGGTGTCCTGCTTGTTTTTGCCGCTGCCCTGTTCCTAGAGAATGGGGTGTACGCTCCTCGGATCATGGGGGAGAAGATCGGGCTGCATCCGGTAGTTATCTTGATCGCCATCGTCATCGGTGGAAAACTTTTCGGATTTCTCGGTATCCTTTTTGCGATTCCGGGAGCAGCGGTGATCAACGTGGTCTTACAAGAAATGCTGGAGCACTACCGGCGCTCTCTATATTATTCGGGAGGCGACTCCCAATAGGCTGGTTGTACGATCATGAAACCGCCCGTTCTTGTTACCCGTCCGATTCCAACACCCGTTCTGGTGCGACTCGAGGAACACTGCCTGGTGGAACTCAATGCCAAGGAGATCGCTCTGAGCCCGCAGGAATTGACAGAACGGCTGCGCGGGAAAATGGGGCTCCTTTGCCTCCTTACCGACCGAATCGCGGGGGGTCTCTTGGTGTCTGCAAAGGAACTCAGGGTCATCTCCAATGTAGCTGTCGGGTTCGACAACGTTGACGTGGCCGCTGCAACCCGACGCGGGATCCTGGTCACCAACACTCCGGGAATTCTGGATGAGACCACGGCCGATCTGGCCTTTGCCCTTCTCCTGTCCGTAGCAAGGCGTGTGGTCGAGGGAGACCGCTTGATCCGCCGGGGGGAGTTCCGAGAATGGAACATCAACATGCTGTTGGGGGAAGATGTTTTTGGCAAGACTCTGGGGATTTGCGGCTGCGGACGCATCGGCCAGGCGGTGGCCCGACGGGCCCGGGGATTCGCCATGCGCATTCTTTATACGGCCCGCCGTGCGCTGCCGGGTGACGTGGAGCGGCAAATGGGACTGAGCTACGCGAGCAAGGAGACCCTATTGAGGGAGAGCGATTTTGTGAGTCTTCACCTCCCCTTGACTCCCGAAACCCGGCACTACATCACGAGAGGGGAACTCGCCTTTATGAAATCCACGGCGTATCTCATCAACACATCCCGTGGACCCGTAGTGGATGAGTCGGCGTTGGTGGAGGCGCTCAGGACAGGCCGAATCGCGGGGGCTGCCCTGGACGTTTTCGAAGACGAACCGCGTCTTCATCCGGACCTCGCGATTCTAGAGAATGTGGTTCTCACTCCCCACATTGGCAGCGCTTCCCGCGAGACCCGCACCCGTATGGCGATGATGGCAGCGGAAAATCTCATTACGGCCCTGCAGGGAATGCGCCCTCCTAACTTGGTGAACCCCCAAGTCCTGATGAAATAGATTCCAGCAAATTAAGAAATCTCTGTGAAATTCAGCAGCTTGTTAAGAGGCAGAGAGTTTGTTGGCCAGTAGCATGGCGGAGCGGATCAGAGGGGCGGTGCCCTGGCTGGCAAAGGGGGGATCCTGTAAGACCACCAATCCCTGTCGGCGGCTCAGCGTTGTCATTCCCCCGAAACCCCAGTGATGGTGAGGACGCCAGTAGGGATTCCAACGCCCGCCGGCAGGCGTGCTTGGCAAAGTAAAGATCCGTCCGGTGGCAACATCCACGAAGCGTTTCAGAAACGGTAAGGGATCTTCCAGTTTCCGAATCAGGACTTCAATCTCTTCAGCCGTCAGATCCCGACCCGCAAAACCCCCAAGCGATGGAGAATCTTCCAGGTAGGCCATCACCGTCAGAGCCCTCTTCCCTTGAGGGGATCGTGAGGCGTCCCAGGGCGGACTGAGAGACAGGAAGAATTCCCTCGGCTGTTGCGCGGGATTTCCCGAATCAGGCAGATAGAGAACGTGGCTGGCCATGGGTTCCGGGATCACACGATCATCGACTCCCAGGAACAGGGAGCAGGCAGTCAAACTCCTACCTGGGTGGTTGCCCTGAGCGTCCGGCATCAGCAGATCCGGGTAATACGGGCTCTGCCCGTTGAGAATCACCCAATTGCCCGTGATGTCCACGGAGACTCCGCCATAGGTGGCTCGAACTCCGAGCAGGCGGCGTCTATCCCACAGGAGGCGCTCCACCGTCGATTCATAGGTGATTTCACCCTTTCCACGACGGACGGCCTGTTCGAGCAGAGAGACCAACGCCGGTGCACCTCCCTTTACCGTACAGCAACCGCTCCGCCGGACACCGGAGAGAAGAGCTGCAGAGAGAATGGGAGTCGAGTGGGCCGGCAGGCCGGAAAAGTAGAGAGTCTGGAGATTAAAAAAGAGCTCGACGGCTCCAGTTAAATTTAGGTGGCGGAGCGTTCGGGAGAAGGTTTTTCTCCGCAATTGGTTGTAGGACAGGCTCAGGGAATTACCCAGGACTGAGAACGGCTTTTCTTCTTTTTGGGGGGGAGCAAATGGGTGCCCGCCAAAAGAGTCTGCCCAGCGCCGGTCTAAGTCGTCCATTTCGTTGTAGAGCTTCGAGAGAGCGGGCAACTGCGTGGGAAACTCTCGACCCAATTCGTGGAAGAAGAGTTCACGACCTCGGTAGAGGCTCAGGCGATGGTTAGGAACCAGTACCTGGTAGGCGGGATCCAGGGGTAAGAATATCTCCTCTGCCAGGTCACGGTCGATGCCCAGGGTTTCCAACAGGGAGCGCAGAACCCCGTCTTTTTCAAAGCCCCAGAGGAGAAAAGGGAAGGAGTCGAAGATGTAATCGTCTACGGAAACCGTCGAACACACCCCGCGCGGTCCCGCTGCGGACTCCAAGAGGAGCACCCGCTGGCCGTAGCGGGCCAGGAGGGCTGCCAGAGTCAGCGTACCCAGGCCGGCTCCTACGAGGACCGCGTCATAGTCTCTTCTCATCCGGGTTTGCCCTGTTCCAGTTCTCTCTGAAGAAGGGCTCGCACTTGCAGGCGCAGAGCATTGAGACGGATAAATCCCGAAGCGTCCGAGGGGTTATAGCCGGTGGCCTCTTCGAAGGTGGCCAGATCGTGACGATAGAGTGAGCGCGGGGATTTCCGGCCCACGACCCGGCAGCTCCCCCGGTAGAGTTTGAGGCGCACGGTTCCTTCGACCGGTTTCTGCATTTCATCAATTGCCGCCTGCAGCATCTCTCGCTCCGGGGAGAACCAGAAACCGTTGTAGACGAGTTCCGCGTAACGGGGGACCAGAGAGTCCCGCAGGTGCATGACCTCCCGGTCGAGGGTGAGGGATTCAATGGCCCGATGGGCAGCGTAGAGAAGCGTTCCTCCGGGGGTTTCGTAGACTCCTCGGGACTTCATTCCCACGAAGCGGTTTTCCACCATGTCGACTCGCCCGACGCCGTGGCGGCCTGCCTTTTCATTGAGGAGGGCCAGCAAGCTCGCAGGGTGCAGCTTGAGACCATTGACCGCCACCGGGTTCCCGCGGGAGAAGTCGATCTCTACGTATTCGGGCTCGTCGGGCGCTTTCTCGGGAGCCGTGGTCAGGATATACATGTCTTCACTGGGTTCCAGCCACGGGTCTTCGAGGATCCCTCCCTCGTAGCTGATGTGAAGCAGATTGCGATCGCAGCTATAGGGACGCTCCGGGGTGACCGGGATCGGGATGCCGTGCTCGCGAGCGTAATTCACCAGGGCCTGGCGAGAGCCCAGGTCCCATTCCCGCCACGGAGCCACGATGGAGATGTGCGGATCCAGAGCCAGGTAGGTGACTTCAAAGCGCACTTGATCATTCCCCTTGCCCGTGGCTCCGTGGGATACAGCCTGGGCCCCCAGGCGATGCGCGACTTCAACTTGTTTCTTGGCAATGAGCGGCCGGGCAATGGAGGTGCCTAAAAGATAGCTCCCTTCGTAGATGGCGGCGCCTCGCAGGATGGGGAATACATAGTCCCGCACGAATTCGTCCCGGAGGTCTTCAATGACGACCTGGCTGGCTCCGGTCTTCAGGGCTTTTTCTTCCACCTGCCGTGGATCGTCTTCCTGACCCAGGTCCGCAAAGAAGGCGATGACTTTGCAGCGGTAGGTCTCCTTAAGCCAGCTCAAGATGACGGAAGTGTCCAATCCGCCCGAGTAAGCCAGCACGATCTTGTCAAACCCTCGTTTCATGTGAACTCCTTTTCCGCTTTTTCTCCCCCCAGCAGCCAGATCAGAATCGCTTTCTGCACGTGCAAACGGTTTTCGGCCTCTTCCCATACTAGAGAACGAGTTCCGTCGATGACCTCGGAGGTAATTTCCTCTCCCCGGTGGGCGGGCAGACAATGCATCACGCGCGCTTGTTTTCCGGCAGCTTTCAGCAGGGCGGCATTGACCTGATACGGGGGGAATGCTTTGGCCCTCTCTTCCCTTTCCTCTTCTCGACCCATGCTGGCCCAGACGTCCGTGTAGATGATATCCGCACCCCGCACCGCTTCCGCAGGGTTGTCAAGGACCATGAGCTTGCTGCCGGTCTGCAAGGCCAGCTCCAGAGCTCGTTTCACGATCTCCGGTTTCGGACGATACGGGGGAGGGCAAGCGATGGTCAGGTCAAGCCCGATCCGGGCAGCACCCAGGAGCCAGGAATGGGCGACGTTGTTCCCGTCTCCAACGTAAGCCACCTTGATTCCCTGCAGGTGCCCCAGGCTCTCCTGAATCGTGTAAAGGGCGGCCAGGATCTGGCAAGGATGGAGGAGATCGGTGAGCCCGTTGATCACGGGGATCGAGGTAGAGCGCGCCACCTCCTCCACCAGGGCCTGATCGAAGGTGCGGATGACCAGGCCGTCCACATAGCGGGAGAGCACTCGGGCCACATCGGACACGGATTCCCTCTCCCCGAGGAGGATTTCGGAACTTCCCAAGAGCATGGCGTGCCCTCCCAGGTGCACCATGGCCACTTCGAAGGAGACCCGGGTCCTCATGGAGGGCTTGTGAAAGATCAGGCCCAATACCTTGCCGCGCAGCAGGGAGAGACGCTTGGCGTCTTCGCCTCGCTCTTTGAGCTTTTGGGTCAATCTTAAGAGATGCAGTATTTCTTCACGCTCCAGACTTGCCAGAGACAGGAGATCCCTCTTCACGCTCTTACCTCTTCGAGAACCTGGTCGAGACAGGACACAAATTCGTCGACCTCTCTTTCCGTGACTGTAAGCGGAGGGACCAGCCTGAGCACTTTACCGACTGTGCAGTTGATCAAAACCCCGCGGCGCCGGCACCCATCGACCACCGGGGTGCCATCCACGGCAAGTTCCACTCCGATCATGAGTCCCATGCCTCGAATTTCCCGGATCACGGAGTGCTTTTTTTGCAGGTTGCGCAGGCGCTCGACCAGATAGGCTTCCATATTCCGGCAGTGGACCAGGTGCTCCCCTCCCAGTAGCTCGCGGATCACGACAATGGCGGCGGCGCAGGACAGTGGATTCCCACCGAAAGTCGAGGCGTGGGTACCGGGAACAAAGGATTCGCTGACGGCTTCTTTGGCGAGCATGGCTCCGATGGCGGTGCCGCCCCCGAGGGCTTTGGCCAGAGTGAAAATGTCCGGCTCGATTCCGTACTGTTCGTAGGCGAACAGACGACCCGTGCGCCCCATTCCGACCTGGACCTCATCGAAGATCAGGAGAAGATTCCTCTGGTTGCAGAGGTCCCGGACTTTTTTCAGATACTCCCGATCCGCCGCCACCACGCCCCCTTCGGCTTGGATGGGCTCCAGCATGATTGCGCAGGTGCCGGGAGTGATCGCCTTCTCCAGGGCCGCGAGATCATTGAACGGTACGTGAGAGAAACCCGCAGGCATGGGCTCGAAACCCAGGCGAAACTTCTCCTGTCCGGTGGCCGCCAACGTAGCTATGGTGCGACCGTGGAAGGAGTTGAGCATCGTAATGATCCCGTAGCGATCGGCCCCGTGGTGATCCCGGGAGCACTTGCGCGCCAGCTTAATGGCCGCCTCGTTTGCTTCCGCGCCGCTGTTGCAAAAAAAGACCCGGTCCGCGCAGGAGTTCTCCACCAAGAGGCGGGCGAGTTCGATCTCACGCTCGATGTGATAGAGGTTGGAAACATGTATGAGACGTCCCGCTTGCTCACGGATCGCCTCCACCACTTTCGGATGGCAGTGGCCCAGGGCGTGCACCGCGATGCCCGCGACGAAATCCAGATATTCTTTGCCATCCGCATCCCAGACCCGGCACCCCTGTCCTCGCACCAGCACTACGGGAGCGGGAGCATACGTGCGAGCCAGGAATTTTTGAGACTGGTTGATGAGTTCCGTTTGGTTCATGGACGGGATTCCTCTCGGGTGCCGGCGGCGTCCTCCTTAACCACGAACAATTTCGGTGCCGATTCCCTCGTCAGTGAAGATTTCCAGCAGGAGGGCATGATTGATCCGACCGTCGATGATGTGAGCCTTCGCCACCCCCGCCTCCAGGGCACTGAGGGCGGCGCTGACCTTGGGGAGCATTCCTCCGGTGATCACCTGGGCGGTTGTGAGGGTGGAAATCTCTGCGCGGGTCAGGGTGGATATCAGATTGCGGTTCTTGTCTTGGATTCCAGGAACGTCCGTGAGCAGGATCAGCTTTTCGGCCGTGAGGGCTGCGGCAACCTCACCCGCCACCAGGTCCGCGTTGATGTTGTAGGTTTCCCCGCCTTCACCCACGCCGACCGGGGAGATCACGGGGATAAAACCGGACTTGACCAGGACGTCGATGATCTGAGGGTTCACGGACTCCACTTTGCCGACCATCCCCACGTCGATGATTTCGGGAGTTCCCGTGAGCTCCGAGTTTACGGTGACATTGAGCTTGGAGGCGCGGATCAGGTTGCCGTCCTTACCGCTCAAGCCCACCGCATTGCCGCCGTGCTGGTTGATAAGGGAGACGATTTCTTTGTTCACCTTTCCCGCCAGCACCATCTCCACGATGTCCATGGTCTCACCGTCCGTGACCCGCATTCCCTGGACGAAGGTGGATTCTTTCCCCATCCGTTTCAGAGTCTCTCCGATCTGGGGCCCGCCGCCGTGGACGATGACGGGGCTGACGCCCACGTAGCGGAGCAAGATCACGTCCAGAACGAAATCGCGTTTCAAACTCTCGCTTACCATGGCGGCGCCTCCGTACTTCACCACGACGGTTTTGCCGTAGAAGGTACGGATGTAGGGGAGCGCCTCGATCAGAGTTTGAGCTTTTGCCAGATTGATGCTCACGGTCCTTCCTGCCCCATAAATCGTAAAAACTGAATTATAAAAAAAAGGCTTACTCTTTGCACGAACAAATATGACTCACCAGAAAGCTTTCAGCCGTCAGCATGAGGCACCTAACGTTTGTCAACTGACTTCCTTCCCCGGTTCCGAGCTGACCGCTTCCCCATTTACAAAATGTAGCGGCTTAAATCTTGATCTTGTGCCAGGTTTTGGAGCCGGCTGCGCACGTAGGCGGAGTCGATGGCGACTTGCTGTCCCCTGAGTTCCGGGCCCCGGAAGGAAATTTCCTCCAAGAGCTTCTCCAGGACCGTGTGGAGGCGCCGGGCTCCGATGTTTTCCGTGCGCTCGTTTACCAATGCCGCCAGGGCGGCAATCTCATCGATGGCATCCGGGGTAAATTGAATCTCGATCCCCTCGGTGGCCAGCAGGGCTGTGTACTGCTTGATGAGGGCATTTTGCGGCTCGGTGAGGATGCGGACAAAATCTTCTTTGCTCAAGGAATCGAGTTCGACGCGGATGGGAAAGCGTCCCTGCAATTCGGGGATCAGGTCGGAGGGCTTGGAAACATGGAATGCCCCGGCGGCGATAAACAAGATATGGTCCGTGCGCACGGCCCCGTACTTGGTGCTGACCGTGGATCCCTCGATGATGGGGAGAAGGTCCCGCTGGACTCCTTCACGGGAGACGTCGGGTCCGTGCCCCCCTTCCCGGCCGGCCACCTTGTCCAGCTCGTCCAGGAACACGATTCCGGTCTGCTCCACGCGCGCGATGGCCTCCTGAATCACCTTATCCATGTCGATGAGCTTTTGAGCCTCCTGCTCCGTGAGCAGTTTTAAGGCCTCGGGAACTTTGACCCGGCGTCGCTTCTTGCGCTGCGGGAAGAGGCCTCCGAGCATGTCTTTGATCTGGATATCCATTTCTTCCATGCCGGATCCCGGCAGGATTTCGATCAAGGGCATTCCTCGCTCGGCAACTTCCAGTTCCACTTCCCGGTCCTGGAGCTTTCCCTCGCGCAGGTAGGAGCGGAATTTCTCGCGAGTCTGGAAATAATGTTGCTGGCCCAGATCATCAAGGTCCTCTCCCTTCTCAGAATCCCTGGTTAGGTGAGGCGGAGCCGGGAGCAGAAGGTCCAGGAGACGTTCCTCGGCCTG